>NZ_JAUDRH010000033.1 GCF_030381805.1 Chlorogloeopsis sp. ULAP01 | reverse complement strand
CGTAGTAGTCCGCCTCGGCTAACACTGTGGGTATAGTCGGTGAAGTTTCGTCCGTGCGTCGTCGACGGTGAACCGCCATTTCACCGTGGAGCGCGTCGCATTCCGCTCGCGTTCCCAAGCCGACAGCTCCCGCCTCAGCGTCTCCACATCGCCAATCCGCCGGTTCAGGCACTGCCGCGACAACACGCTCAGTTCGATCTCCGCCACGTTCAGCCAGCTGCCGTTCCGCGGTGTGTGCCGCAGGTCCAGCCGGCGCCGCAGGTCGCCCGCCTGGCCCGCTGGAAACGCTTCATACAGCGAAGCAATCGTGTGCGTATTCAGGTTGTCGCACACCAGCGTCACCTTCCGGGCCTGAGGGAAATCGTCTTCCAGCAACTGCCGGACTTCCTCGGCCCAGTCGATCCGCGTCCGGTGGTCACGACTGGTGACTCGTCGCCAGCCGGAGAGGGGATTGAAGAACAGGAACAGCGCCTGCGTCCCACGGCGATCATAGTGGTAGTCCTCCCGGAGAGGATGGCCGGGAGACATTGGAATCGACGGTTCCTCGTCCCGCAACAGTTGCTTGCTGGCCTCATCCATGCAGATCAGAACGTGACCGTCTTCGTAAGGAGCGGCGTAAACGTCCAGCACGTCCTCCATCTGCGCTACGAACCGAGCTCGATTCCGCTCCGGCACACACCAGCACTCCTTCCGCCAGGGCTGCAGTTCGTTTTTTTAAAGCGCGACGAACGGTCTCCGCGGAGATCTGCGTGACGATCTGGCGGGCCATCAGTTCGTTGGCCAACAGCTGCATCGTCCAGACCGTGCGTCCTTCGGGAGCTGCGCTACAGCACAGGGCCACGAGATGGGCTTCCCCCCGGCCATCCAGAATCGGCGGCGTGGGCGGGGTTTCCCGCCGCTTTCGATCAAGCGCAGGCGCCTCCCCATCAACGACGAACCGCTTGCGGATCTTGTCGACGGTGTTGGGATGCATCCCCAGCGCCTCGGCCACTTGAGTGCGCGTCCAGGGGCCGCCGGAACGGTTGTGATCGCTGAGCAGCAACAGGCGTGCGTGACGGATCTTCCTGGCCGGAGCATGTCCGTTGGCACAGATGTCCTCGAACCGCTGACGTTGCTCGTCGGAGAGCGCGACGGGATATTGATTAGGTGTCGACCGAGCCATCCGTGATTCTCCCTTCCCTGGAGTGTGATTCTCGGCAGCTTAGTAAACCCAGTCGATTAGTCGAGGGTGGCTACTACTGAAGCAACGCAGGCCGAAACTATGAGAAAGGAAGTCGAGCCGCGTTGGGGATGCTTTTGATGCGTGGTAAACGTGTTGTTCCGTGAAGAACTCCCGCTTCCACAAAAGGATCGTTCCGTGAAATACGTCGGCATCGACCTTCACAAAGAGACTTTCAGCGTCTGCGTCGTCGACCAATCCCGCAAGGTTCTCGAGCGCCGTCGCCTGTTCTGCCGCGAAGTGCTCTCCATCAAAAGCTGGTTCCAGTCGCTGGGGCCCTTCGCCGCCATGGTCGAAGCCGCCGCCAGCGATGAATGGCTCCTGAAGCCTCTGGAACCTCTCGCGGAAAAACTCGCGCTGGCGCATCCCAGGAAACTCCGGGTCATCGCGGAGACCACCCGCAAAAGCGACCGCCTCGACGCCCAGACCCCGGCCGAGTTCCTTGCCTCAGACCATTGGCATGGTTCCTGTGCAGGCGATTGGACGCGTTCAGACTCGTGGATGTCCAGCCTTCGCCTGCAGTGGCCTGCACACCAGTTCTGAAGATGCTCTAAGCCATCGCCGTGATCCGCACATGCTTGTCGTGATGGGCCGTGGCGAACTGCGTCCGGTCTGCGGACAGGTCCATATCGCGCAGGATGTTCGGCGTCTGGAATTTGTGAAAGGCCTTCTCCTCGTCGGCCTTCCAGAACAGCAGCCAGCCGCCGCTCGATCCGCCGGAGGCCCCGACAAGAGTTCCATCCGCGAGGTAGGCCAGTCGCCAGATTCCGCCGCCGGTGATCCCCTCCGTCACCTGCTGTTTCACCAGCGTGCCGGTTTCCCATTCGTACAGCATCACCAGCGGTTCGTGGACTGCCCCCAGCGGGTTGGTCGCCTTGTGAAGTCCCCCCACGGCGAGAAACTTGCCATCGGGGCTCAGCGCCAGGCCGCGGACCCCGCCAAAATCGACCTGCTGACCGGCCGCGTTGTACGAATGCACTTCCTTGGCTTCGAGGGTGCGGACCGTCGAGCCCCCCCGGACATCCCACTGCCGCACGTTGCCCAGCAGATCGCCCGAGCAGAGAAACTCGCCGCTGGGGTGCCAGAGGACGGTGTAGACATCCCGCGTGTGACCGGCGAGTTCCCGGACAAGCGTCCCGTCGGCCGTGTTCCACAGCCGCACCATTCCATCGTTCCCCGCGGACGCCAGCAATTGTCCGTCGGGACTGACGGCGAGCTGGCGGATCCAGCCTTTGTGCGCGGCAATTTGCCGCAGCGGGGTCGGCGTTTCGGCGGCCGCTTCCCACCACGCCAGTTTTCCCTCGCAGCCTCCGGAGATCAGAAACTTCCCGTCCGGCGTGCAGGCCAGTCCGTGCACCCAGCTCTCGTGGCCCCCTTCGAGCGCCGTCTTTGTTCCGCCATCGAGCTTGAACCGGACCACGGTCTTCTCCTCGGCGCCGCAGAAGACGTAGCGGCCGAGTGGATCAAACCGGCAGGCCACAAGCGGTCGGTCGGTCGGCCACGCGGAAGCGACTTTGCATTTGGTGACATCCACAACGGTGAGATGGGACGACGCGGCGGCATCCGGCATGGGAGCATCCGTTGCAAAATGAGACGCGGCGGCGAGGTGGGACGATTCAGCGCGCCGCGCTAGTATGGTGGGAAACCCGAACTTCTCGGAGGGAGGCCCCCGTACTCTATTGAAAGCCATGCCAAACGAGGTAGTCTCACTGGATCGGACACGACATCCTGCTGCGCATTTTCAACATGTCCATTGCTTTCGTTGTCAACGCCGGGCTCGCAGGACCGCTGTCTGTCTCTGTTCCTCATTTCTTTGACCTGCTCGGGGGAGTCGCGTCATGTCACGTCCTGTTCGGAGACGCTTTGGATTCACACTGATTGAGCTGCTGGTGGTGATCGCCATTATCGCCATCCTGATTGCACTGTTGCTACCCGCCGTCCAGCAGGCCCGCGAGGCCGCCCGGCGGACCCAGTGCAAGAACAACATGAAGCAGATTGGGCTTGCGCTTCACAACTATCACGACACGTTCAACGTGTTCCCCGCTGGCTCCTACTGGAGCCTACCGCTCGACGCCAACTGTTCGACCGGAACCCACCAGAAGGGCTCAATCATGCTGCGGCTGCTGCCAGGGCGATCGCGCCATGCTGGGCGATCTGGTAGAAGTGGGCGATGGCGACTCGTGAGTTGATGCGGCCGAAACGGATTCGGCCCTGGCGGGTCGCCGTCACAGGAGGCCTGCCATGTCCGCCGCCCGTCTGCACGAACACTTTGCCGAACTCACCGATCCCCGCCGCCGCGAGGTCACTCATCCCCTCATCAACATTGTCACGATCGGCATCTGCGCCGTGATTGCCGGTGCCGACGATTTCGTGGCCATCGCCAAGTGGGGACGCACCAAACAGGACTGGCTGG
>NZ_JAUDRH010000032.1:2500-4914 GCF_030381805.1 Chlorogloeopsis sp. ULAP01 | reverse complement strand
AACAAAACGGAGAGTTTGATCCTGGCTCAGGATGAACGCTGGCGGTATGCTTAACACATGCAAGTCGAACGGTCTTTTTCGGAAGATAGTGGCGGACGGGTGAGTAACGCGTGAGAATCTGGCTCTAGGTTCGGGACAACCACTGGAAACGGTGGCTAATACCGGATATGCCGTGTAGGTGAAAGGCTTGCTGCCTAGAGAAGAGCTCGCGTCTGATTAGCTAGTAGGTGTGGTAAGAGCGCACCTAGGCGACGATCAGTAGCTGGTCTGAGAGGATGATCAGCCACACTGGGACTGAGACACGGCCCAGACTCCTACGGGAGGCAGCAGTGGGGAATTTTCCGCAATGGGCGAAAGCCTGACGGAGCAATACCGCGTGAGGGAGGAAGGCTCTTGGGTTGTAAACCTCTTTTCTCAGGGAAGAAGAATGACGGTACCTGAGGAATAAGCATCGGCTAACTCCGTGCCAGCAGCCGCGGTAATACGGAGGATGCAAGCGTTATCCGGAATGATTGGGCGTAAAGCGTCCGTAGGTGGTTATTCAAGTCTATTGTCAAAGCGTCTGGCTCAACCAGATAAAGGCAGTGGAAACTGAAAGACTAGAGTGCATTCGGGGCAGGGGGAATTCCTGGTGTAGCGGTGAAATGCGTAGAGATCAGGAAGAACATCGGTGGCGAAAGCGCCCTGCTAGGCTGCAACTGACACTGAGGGACGAAAGCTAGGGGAGCGAATGGGATTAGATACCCCAGTAGTCCTAGCTGTAAACGATGGATACTAGGCGTTGCGTGTATCGACCCACGCAGTGCCGTAGCTAACGCGTTAAGTATCCCGCCTGGGGAGTACGCACGCAAGTGTGAAACTCAAAGGAATTGACGGGGGCCCGCACAAGCGGTGGAGTATGTGGTTTAATTCGATGCAACGCGAAGAACCTTACCAGGGCTTGACATGTCCGGAATCTTCTGGAAACAGAAGAGTGCCTTCGGGAGCCGGAACACAGGTGGTGCATGGCTGTCGTCAGCTCGTGTCGTGAGATGTTGGGTTAAGTCCCGCAACGAGCGCAACCCTCGTTCTTAGTTGCCAGCATTTCGGGTGGGCACTCTAAGGAGACTGCCGGTGACAAACCGGAGGAAGGTGGGGATGACGTCAAGTCAGCATGCCCCTTACGTCCTGGGCTACACACGTACTACAATGCTCAAGACAAAGGGCAGCAAGCAGGCAACTGCAAGCAAATCTCATAAACTTGGGCTCAGTTCAGATCGCAGGCTGCAACTCGCCTGCGTGAAGGAGGAATCGCTAGTAATTGCAGGTCAGCATACTGCGGTGAATTCGTTCCCGGGCCTTGTACACACCGCCCGTCACACCATGGAAGCTGGTCATGCCCGAAGTCGTTACCCTAACTTTTCGGAGAGGGGGATGCCGAAGGCGGGACTGGTGACTGGGGTGAAGTCGTAACAAGGTAGCCGTACCGGAAGGTGTGGCTGGATCACCTCCTTTTTAGGGAGACCTACCCACTCATGCACCAAAAAACACTACAGTTAACAAGGTGATGAGTTGGTCATCCCAGGTCGGTCAGCAACTAACTGATGTAGAGTTAGACTGCTGGGACTGTTCCAGCCAGAACCTTGAAAACTGCATAGAGAAGCGAAAAGTAGGTAGTCAGTGAACAGTAATCAGTGAACAGTAATCAGTAAAAAAACTGGTAAGTGGTAGCTGGTAACTGAAAACTGAACAGACACCAAAGTATAATTTGTGGTCAAGCTAATAAGGGCTTGTGGTGGATACCTAGGCACACAGAGGCGAAGAAGGACGTAGTTACCGACGAAACGCTCCGGGGAGTTGGAAGCAAGCGTAGATCCGGAGAGATCCGAATGGGGCAACCTATTTGTACTGCCTACTGAATATATAGGTAGGAAAGAGCGAACCCAGCGAACTGAAACATCTAAGTAGCTGGAGGAAAAGAAATCAAACGAGATTCCCCAAGTAGTGGTGAGCGAACGGGGAAGAGCCTAAACCAAAGTGCATGCATTTTGGGGTAGTGGGACAGCAAGATGGAATCGAAAGGTTAGACGAAGCAGCTAAATACTGCACCAGAGAAGGTGAAAGTCCTGTAGTCGAAAACTGGAAGATACTAGCTGAATCCCGAGTAGCATGGAGCACGTGAAATTCCATGTGAATCAGCCACGACCACGTGGTAAGGCTAAATACTACTGTGTGACCGATAGCGAAACAGTACCGCGAGGGAAAGGTGAAAAGAACCCCGCAAGGGGAGTGAAACAGAACATGAAACCGCAAGCCTACAAGCAGTGGAAGGACGATTAAACGTCTGACCGCGTGCCTGTTGAAGAATGAGCCGGCGAGTTATAAGTACTGGTAGGTTAAGACGTAGAAGTCGAAGCCAAAGCGAAAGCGAGTCT
>NZ_JAUDRH010000031.1 GCF_030381805.1 Chlorogloeopsis sp. ULAP01 | reverse complement strand
TATCTGCCCAAAAAACCTTCCCTCGACATCTACCCCAAAGACTTACCTGCCCTACCTCCTGCTGTTTTTTAACTCTGTCGAATTCACGTTAAATTTACTTCTTCTCAACTGCACTACTGAGATTCGCCCCACTGAGATTAGCTCCAGTCAAATTTGCTTCTTCTGTAGACAAACTCATTCCTTTTTTGACAGCTACAGACATCAGTTTTTATTATCCTTTAATTCTTTGACTACTACAATTTAGCTAGTTGACGAACTAAGACAAATCTCTCCCAAGTTTGAAGCGTTGACCAGTAAAGTTTTTGATTAGGAATTAGATGCTGATAATAAGGTGACAGATATTACAAGAGTTGCTATCGCTTCATTAGCATTATTTAATTTTTGTAGGAATCTGTGAAATTAGCAAAGTTATATTTTGTATGTACTAGGTATAAAAAATTTAGTGATTAAACAAATGTCTTTCTATAGAAATAAACTGGTTAATCATCTCTGCTTTAACAGAAACTCTCTCTGACGAAAGAGCCGATTGAAATTTTGATTGTCTAGAGTGATTGTAGTCATGCATAAACCAACAGTCACATCAAAAAATAGCTTTATGAATAGCCAGATAGACAGTCCAATCAATCAGCCAGTAAGCGAAGATTGGCATTCTCAAGAAGAGCCGAACGTTAAGGAAAGAAACTTAACGGTAAATCCAGGAGATAGGATTGCCGATCGCCCCCAAAATATTGAAGAAAAAGCGAAACAAGTTGCTGTAGATGTTCCTGACATTACAGGAGACTGGATTAAAGTTCCTACTTACTTTATTGTTGAGTACCCGAATGGAGAAAAAAAGGCGCTCCACCATATCAAAGATGCCAAAGAAATTTCTGATGTAATACGGCAAGCGCGAGTTGACGAAAACGGAAATCGCATTTGGTGGTAGTAACCTACACTTGGATATTATGAGGCTTGCTTTAATTGCTAAATTCTCACTTTATATATACGGATAAGTAAGCCTCAAAACTATATTTTGTTAGGTTTAGGCTTACTGATAATTTATTTTAGGTAATCGCAACTAAAGCTAACTTCTTATTTAAACCATGGAGTGTTATTAAAAATGGTCAATACTATAGTTGGAAATAAATTTAGTTATTTAAGTACACAAGACCTTAAAAATGAACTGTTGGAACTTGTTGTAGATAGAGACATAGAAAATTTAAAGACTAAAGTCAAACTTTATCAAGAAGAATTACAGCCGTATTTTGAAGAATTGATGCAGCGTAATCCCTTTCCTGTAATTGAAGACCAATTGCCAGTTGTACTTGGGGTTTGGACACCAGTATGGTCTACCATACCTTTTCATGACATTTTACCAGGGCGGATACGCGAACAATCTTATCAAATTTTTCATGACGATGGTTTGTACGCTAATATAGCTCGTTTTGCACCAGGTCAACAGTCTTCGTTCTGGAAAAATGTAACTTCAAAGTTACCTAGTTATGATTTCATGGTAATGCAAAAATATGCAGTCTGCGAGAATAATTGGCGAATTCAAAATGTAGGTATTTTCCAGGCATTTAGAAATAGAGAAATTCCTCTGACTATTGACGATGCTGATGATTGGTTTACAAATATAGTTAACTCAAAAATTAAGCAAGCCTTACAAACAGGAGGCTTACCAAAAGTACTCAAATTAGAAAATTTGGACAGAAATACTATTAAGAAATTTGAAAAAACATATTTGGCTACTCCAGTGTTGGAGCATTTATATGTAGATCATGAGTTGCGGTTAGTAAAAACTCAAAGAGAACCATCGCAACGACCAAGTTACACAATAGCGATTCGTAGACGATAACCTATAGGATTATCACAACGACAACAAACACTTGCGGTTTATACCTCAAGTTGATGAAATACAAGAGTCTCCTCTTCCAATAATTCTGTGTTTACATAGTTTAGAAAAGTGGGACTCTAATTTATAAATAGATATCTTAGAAATAAAAGTTTATAAAAGATAAATTTTATTTTACTTTAATTAAGATTATTGTTGACTTAAAAGCAAACTATTCGATATTTAAGCTGTCAAGAAAATATTTTTTATGAAGTGCATAATCTTCTCAGTCGCTAGGAGGATGGAGTTATATTTATCTGTATTTAATTTAGAAGGAAGATATTTCTCAAAAGTAGGCTCTACTCTCTTAATAAAAAAATTATAACAGGTAGGCTTTGAGTACCTTGTTTCTCATGGCAATTTTTGGGGGTTAACGATTAGTTATTTATTACTAGTTGTATGTAACATCATCCAACAATTACCAACGGCTAATAAACCTCATTGTTATGTTGGTTATGTTGATTTACGCCCAGTTACTTACTAACTTGTTTTGTTTAACCAATGCCAGCTTCCTAGCTTGTGGATAACTGGTGCTGGTTTTCAGTTTAAATAATTTGTGCCTCTATGAGGAAATTTGGTTATGGCTACTGCTGAACAACTGCAAGCATGGCATGAACTGGCGCAGCAACTTCGTATAGATAGTATTCGCGCCACAACTGCCGCCGGATCAGGACATCCAACTTCTTCAATGTCTGCTGCTGACTTAATAGCAGTACTATTATCTAATTATCTGCGTTACGACTTCAGCAATCCGGATTATGCTAACAACGATCGCCTGATTTTTTCTAAAGGCCATGCTTCACCCTTACTATACGCCTTATACAAAGCCGCAGGAGCTATTTCTGATGCAGAGTTAATGTCACTGCGTCAGTTTGGTAGTCCTTTGCAAGGACATCCCGTTCCCGTCTTACCTTGGGTAGATGTGGCGACTGGTTCCCTTGGTCAAGGATTACCTATGGGTGTTGGTATAGGTTTAGCAGGAGAGTATCTTGACCAATTATCTTATCGCATTTGGGTACTACTGGGCGATAGTGAAATGTCTGAGGGTTCGGTTTGGGAAGGTTTTGAACTGGCAGGACACTACAAGCTATCAAATTTAGTTGCCATTATTGACGTTAATCGCTTAGGGCAACGCGGACAAACAATGTTGGGGTGGAATACTCAAGCATATTGTGATCGCGCTAAAGCTTTTGGTTGGAATGTGATTGAAATTGACGGACACAATTTAACAGAAATTGACGAAGCTTATGCTGAAGTTACCAGTAATATTGTCTGTCCAACGGCAATTGTAGCGCGAACCATCAAAGGCAAAGGAGTAAAAGCTTTTGAGGATATTGGTGGTTGGCACGGTAAGACACTACCAGAAGAGGAAGCCAAAAAAGCGATCACCGAACTTGGTGGTGAACGTCAGATCACGATTGAAGTAGAAAAACCCGATACCCAAGCTAAACCAGCTTATATAGAAAAATCGGAATCATTACAACTGCCAACCTACAAACAAGGTCATTCCATTGCCACCCGCAAAGCTTACGGTGAAGCCCTCAAAGCACTGGGAGCAACAAGGGCTGATGTAGTAGTTCTTGATGCTGAAGTCAGTAATTCCACTTATGCCGAAGACTTTGCTGAAGCTCATCCAGACCGCTATTTTGAGATGTATATTGCCGAACAACAGATGGTGGCAACGGCGGTAGGCTTGCAAGTACGGAAATACAAGCCTTTTGCTTCTACCTTTGCAGCCTTCTTCACCCGTGCTTACGATTTTATCCGCATGGCAGCTGTCTCTCGTGCCAATATCAAACTAGTAGGTTCCCATGCAGGGGTATCTATTGGTGAGGATGGCCCCTCTCAAATGGGATTGGAAGATATTGCATCCTTGCGATCGGTATGGAGTAGCACCGTCCTTTATCCTTGCGATGGTAACCAGACAGCCAAATTGGTAGCTCAAATGGCTGACTGCGAAGGTATCGTTTACTTGCGAACAACCCGAATGAAAACCCCAGTGATTTATAGTCCTGACGAGGAATTTCCAATTGGAGGTTGCAAAGTCATCCGCAGTTCTAATCATGACCAAGTAACAGTGATTGGAGCAGGTGTAACTTTACACGAAGCCCTCAAGGCGTATGAAGAACTTAACAATCAGGGCATTTCTATACGTGTGATTGACCTCTACTCAGTCAAACCGATTGATGCACAAACTCTTTACCAAGCAGTTAGCGATACGAACGGTAACCTAATTGTAGTAGAAGACCACTGGAGTGAAGGCGGGTTGGGTGCAGCAGTACTTGAAGCTTTTGCTGGTACTGAAACCGCACCTAATTATACAGGGGCAAAGTTACGAGTCGTGCATTTAGCAGTACGAGAAATGCCTGGATCGGGTACGCCGGAAGAATTGCTACACGCCGCCAAGATAGATGCAGATGCAATTATTGCTGCCGCGAAATCTTTACTCAAACAACCAGTAGGAGCATCTGCTTAAAGGTAGGCAGAAAATAAACTTTTCCATTTTCTAACAAATACATAAGCGGAAATTTTGCATTTGGAGGTAAAAAATGACAAACGCGCACCAAACTAACGGTAAAAGCAAAGTTCGTTATGCTGTCATCGGGCTAGGTTGGATTGCCCAAGAAACAGTTCTACCCGCCTTTGCCAACGCTGAAAACTCTGAATTGGTAGCATTGTTTTCTGAAGATGAAGTCAAACGTAAGGAACTGAGCGATAAGTATGGAGTTCCCGCTTTTATCTATGAAGAATACGAAGCCTTTTTAAGAAGTGGCGCAGCGGATGCAGTGTATATTGCTCTGCCCAATCATCTGCATTGTGAATATACTGTAAAAGCAGCAAATGCAGGGGTGCATATACTTTGTGAAAAGCCAATGGCAGTAACAGAACAAGAATGTGAACAAATGATTCGTGCTGCCAAAAACAATAATGTCAAATTAATGATTGCCTATCGCTTGCATTTTGACAAAGCAAATATGCAGGCAGTGGAAATTCTCAAATCAGGGAAAATTGGTGAACCCCGCATTTTTAACTCTGTATTTTCTCAGGAGGTTGTTGAAGGTAATGTCAGGTTAGAACCAATTTCCAATGGTGGTGGAACAGTTTACGACATGGGCATTTACTGTATTAATGCTGCTCGTTATCTGTTTCAAGATGAACCAACAGAAGTAGTGGCTTTTTGTGCCAATAACGGCGAAAAGCGCTTTGAGGAAGCCGACGAAATGACTAGTGCGATTCTACGTTTTCCTGGTGATAAGCTGGCAACTTTTACTTCTAGCTTTGGCGTTGCACCAATTTCTACTTTGCAAGTATCAGGAACTAAAGGCGACTTGCGGATGGATTCGGCATACTCCTATCAAGGAGAACTAAAGCAACAAATTACCATCAATAATGAGACACAAGAACAATTTTTTCCCGTCGGAGATCAGTTCGCCGCAGAAATCGTCTACTTCTCAGATTGCGTGTTAACTGGTAAAGATCCAGAACCATCTGGTGAAGAAGGGTTGGCTGATGTTCGCATCATCCGTGCAATTAATGCATCAGCACAAACGGGTAAACCTGTGCAACTTCATCAGTTTAGAGAGCAAACAAGACCAACTGCTGAACAGGTGATTCAACGCCCCGCTAGCGAACAGCCAGATTTAGTTAATGCTGCTGATCCTTCGGGAAAGTCATAATTGACACTATAATATCTACCTAATGCCTCCACGCTAGCCAAGTAGAAGTTAATTTTTTCACTCCAGGAGTCAAATGCTTACGGTTATAGGCATCGGTGGCTTTACGAATCGCTTCTGCTTGGGTGGGATAGGGGTGAATTGTTTTAGCGATCGCTCCTAATTCCAAATTCTTTGTCATTGCTAGAGTGACTTCATTAATCCTCTCTTTGGCATGACGTGCTACTATTGTTGCTCCTAAAATTTTGTAGGTGTCTTTTTTAACGTGAATTTTGACAAATCCTTCCGCTTCACCATTGATAATTGCTCTATTTACGGTGCTGAGGGGAATGTAGAATTGCCTGTTCCCCATTCCCTTTAAAAATATAAAAATGACTGGGCTTTTCTAAAAGGAAAACCCAGCCTGTTGTCTTAATTTATCTATTCCCTTATTGGGAGTCTAAAATCTATCTTCGCAGTTGTTACAAGGAGAGGGTTGGGTTTGAAATTCCCATTTTAAACTTTTCTGTTCTCTGTTCCCTTTTATCTACATGGCTATATTAACTACAGTCCAATAAACAACTAGTAGGAGCAAAACACTTATCCACACAACAGCTTTGTTTTGAAATAAATTTGTGAGACGGTTCATAGGCGTGTTTTTAGAATCGATTTTAAATGAGCAGGTTTAGTACAAGGGATTAAAGAATAGGACATCAATATATCGCCCTATGCCTAACCTTCTTCTTTAGGTTAAACAAAGGCTATTCCTATTCCCGATTAGTTATCAAAGTCTTTTACCCTAGTAGCAGTAATTGCGTCAGCGTTAACCATTTTTATTGGCTTGTCAATCGCCTCGCAAATGCTAGTTATTTATATTCTAACGATTTCACCTATATTTTGCAGGATAAAAAGAGTTATTTAATTAAATTTGAGAGTGAATGCTGAGATTGAGTTTCAGATTGATATTAATTCTTCTAACTTTTTATTCTTGTATCCAATTTAGCGGAGTTATATTTAATGTCATCTAGACTATCCATAATTATCATAAATAGATTTGACAAATTAAGTTGTCATCTCCCAAAAGATATAAACAATATGAATATATAGAAGATTTTAAGTTAATTCAAATAACTTTTTCCTCCTGGGAGATATGATTTCCTCACCTTGGGTAGACAAAATTTTTCTTAGAGAAACTATAAAGTTTGTATTATTCCCAGTTCAAGAAGGTGTACAAACTAAGCTCTCATATTTAATTGAGTCGCTCATAAACACTTTTTCGAGGAAAATAACCTCATTTTAATTATCATCTTAACTTTCAGGAGTCTTTTATGCGAATTGCTCAGATTGCTCCACTCTGGGAGAGAGTTCCACCTCCAGGCTATGGCGGTACAGAACTAGTAGTGGGGTTACTAACCGATGAATTAGTCCGACGTGGACATGAAGTCACGCTATTTGCATCGGGAGACTCTATTACACTCGCCAAACTTCAATCAGTTCATCCCCGTGCATTAAGACTAGACTCTACAGTTAAAGAGTACGGCATTTATGAAATGTTGCAACTAGCTTGGGTGTTTGAACGGGCTGAAGAGTTTGATGTGATTCACTCACACATGGGTTGTAGTGCTCTACCTTATACAAAACTAGTAAATACACCCACAGTTACTACGTTGCACGGTATCTTTACACCCGACAACGAAAAAATGTTTCAATATGCCAAATCTCAACCCTACGTAAGTATTTCCAATGCACAGCGCGAACCAAGATTAGGGTTGAATTATGCAGCAACTGTCTACAATGGCATTGATGTTAGCAGCCATAAATTTCATCCCCAACCAGAAGAACCCCCTTATTTAGCATTTTTAGGTCGAATTTCACCAGAGAAGGGAACACATATAGCCATACAAATAGCCAAACAAGCTGGTTGGCGTTTAAAGATGGCGGGTAAAGTGGATATTGTTGATGTGGAGTATTTTGAACAAGAAGTTAAGCCTTTGATTGATGGTAAGCAGATTGAGTATTTGGGCGAAGCAAACCATGTTCAAAAAAACGCTCTGATGGGAGGTGCGGTAGCAACTCTGTTTACTATCACTTGGCGAGAACCGTTTGGATTAGTGATGGTAGAGTCAATGGCAGCAGGAACACCAGTTATCGCTATGAACTTTGGCTCTGTTCCAGAAGTAATTGCCGACGGTAAAACGGGCTTTATTTGTAACAGTATTGAAGAATGTGTCAATGCTGTGAGCAAAGTAACTGAGCTAGATCGTTATGCTTGTCGAGAGCACGTTGAGAAAAATTTTAGTGTACAAAAAATGGTAGATGGCTACGAAGCTGTTTATCGACAACTTGTGGCAGAACGATTAGCTCAAAATGGAAAAGTCACCATCTTTGATGACTTTAAGAATAAGCAGCAACTAAACGAACAAATTCGTTTACCAAAGTTGCGTTCAAAAATGTAAATGACGTTGAATGTGAATTAGCCGAACTCACCTAGAATTGCACTAAGTAATGGATTGATTGCAAAATTAAAATTTTAGGTGATAACGAATACAGATGGACACAGATGGACACACATAAATCATCTGTGTTTATCTATGTCTATCTGTAGCTGATTTTTAAAATATGATTTTTGCTTACCATTTGAATTCAGATTATACATAATTAATTCATTTCATAATTCGTAATTACTACATTACGAATTACGAATTGATAATTTACGCCACTCCTGTTGGTTCGACATAGCCTTGCAAATTCTCTGGTTCAAATTGACGTAAAATTCGGGTTGCCTGACGAGTTAATTCTTCAGTACCTTTAACAACGATCAGATATTTGCCCTCATTCAAGCGATTGCGGTAAGGCAGCGCATCTCCACTACCAACAGTCAATCCGACTCCTCCACCGACTAAGTATGCACCCAAAGCACCAGCAGCACCTCCTAAAATTCCACCGAAAATGTGATTGCCAAAGCTGCCAATAGGAAATATTTCGATGCCTGTTAAAACGTTAAACGCATAACCTGCTATAAAACCGAAGGGAATCAGCCAGATTGAAAGGCGCTTTGCTCCTTTTTTTGCTTGTAAATTGGGGTTGATTAACCCATATTCATCAGCACTTTTGTAACCTTGACCTAAAATATCCACTTGGTTGGTAGGTAAACCTTCTTTTTCTAGAGCAGAGTAAGCTTCCTCAGCTTTGATTCTATCTGGTAAAACTGCAACAAGATAATTCATAATATTATGCCAAAGTGATTGTATTTTCCAGCTATTTAAAAGAGATGTTGACTTTTGCGATCGCTCCATCTAAAAGCCACTTTTTTAATCAAACGATAAGAATTAGTGATGGTTGAAAACTTCAACCTAGAGAGAGAAGTTTGGCATTGAGATAAAAATAATCACCTGAGTAGGTTTGGGCTAGGATAATAACGACTACAATAAAGTGAGATACCTGACTGGAGTTCTGGCAGTGGGCTTATTTGATGATTTGAGTCGGTTTCTAGAAAATCGTTTAGAAGAATTCTTGCGAAGCAATCCGCATTTGGAGCTAGAAGCGTTGTTAGAACAACTACGTGAGCAAGAAGAAGACACTTTAAAGCTGATTGCAGATTTGCAATTGCAAGAGAAGCGATCGCAAGAAGAAATTCTCTCCACTGCTCAAGAAATCCAAAAGTGGCATATCCGCGTCCAAAAAGCCAAAGCAAATAACAGACAAGATTTAGCAGCAGCAGCAGGTGAGCGAGAAGCCGCACTGTTACGCCAAGGTAATCAGCTTTGGGGACATATGCAAGGATTGAAGGAACGCATCAGCCAAGCCCAAGATTTACTAAAAAAAATTCAACAACGGCGACAGGAAGTACAAGCAAAAGCCACCGAAGCCCAGACAGCCCGTGCCAAAGCCCAAGCACAGCAGCGCTTAGAAACTTCTGGTTGGTGGAATCAACCTCAAACCGATTATAGTGGCTACGATCCCCTAGAGGAGAAATTCCGGCGTTGGGAAACAGAGGCTGAGTTGGAACAGATGAAGCGGAATATGGGAAAGTAGAGATGGGAAGGCAGAGGGCAGAGAGCAGTGCGCCCTTGCGGAGCCAGTGCGGTGAAGCAGCCCCCGTCTTGGCGGTTCCCGGCGTAGACGCAAAGCGGTGAGGGGGTCGCAGTCTTGGCG
>NZ_JAUDRH010000030.1 GCF_030381805.1 Chlorogloeopsis sp. ULAP01 | reverse complement strand
TACGCCAGTCGCTACAAGTCGGCACTAGACGCGTTCGCCGTCAGGCGTTGCGTTAGCTAGCGGCTACCCTCCGGGTAGCCGCTAGGGCGCGGTGGTGAGCCAGCGCGCTGCCTCCTCTGCCTTTTTAACAAACAATCTTCCCTGCGTCACATTATTTCAAAGCCCTCAGGTAGATTCTCGCTCCGGAATTATTGATTATTATCATCCACGACTGACGAGCGAGTGTAGACGATGAACGCAGATATATCCAATGCCTGGGAAAAAGTTCAGGCAATGGTCAATGGTTTTTTTGCCCTGTTGCCAAATATTGTCTTGGCGTTAATTGTTTTTGCCATCTTTTTCTTTGTTGCTAGGACAATTAAGCAGGTGGTGAAGCGATTAACTAGTAACCGTCGTCATGCACGGAATTTGGGAATGGTGCTAGGAAGATTAGCGCAGGGTGCAACTATTTTGTTAGGTTTGTTTATCTCCCTAACGATTGTGATTCCTACGCTCAGGGCTGGAGATTTAGTGCAATTGCTGGGAATTAGCGGGGTAGCAATTGGTTTTGCTTTTCGGGACATTCTGCAAAATTTTTTAGCAGGGATTTTAATTTTGCTGACAGAACCGTTCCAAATTGGCGACCAAATTGTATTTAAGAATTTTGAGGGAACGGTTGAAAACATTGAGACACGAGCCACAACAATTAAAACTTATGATGGTCGTCGAATTGTGATTCCTAATTCCGAATTATTCACAAATTCTGTGCAGGTAAATACTGCCTTTGAGAGCCGCCGCTTAGAGTACGATCTTGGTATTGGCTACGGGGATGATATTGATCGAGCCAAGCAGTTAATTTTGGAAGCCATGCACGAAACCCAAGGGGTGCTAAAGGAACCTGCCCCAGATGCGTTGGTAATGGAGTTGGCAGAAAGTACAGTAAATATCCGCGCTCGTTGGTGGATTCAACCGCCCCGCCGTGCTGATGCACTTGAAGCGCGAGATAGAGTGCTGACTGCAATTAAAAAGAAACTCACAGTTAATGGTATTGATTTACCATTCCCCACACAACAAATTCTTTTCCACGATCAAACTGAAGAGACTGATGGCGATCGCTCTCGTCAACGCGAAGGTTGGCCTGCTGGTAAAGGAAAAGTGCCAAAGCCTCGCCGTATCAGTGATTCGCTCCAAAAGCTTGCCGAAATGCGTTCGCAAAGAAACGGTAGTACAGGAGATAGCGAAGCTGTATCTACTCACGATGAAGTATGAAAAACATTAAACTCAGCAAAATTTGGGACTCGCTCCATTCTAGTTATTGGTTTGTACCAACGATTATGGCAGTGGTAGCCGTTGCCTTGGCATTTGGAATGTTAACACTTGATAGGCAAGGCTATTACGGGCCTTTTGAACAGTGGGGGTGGATATACACTGGCGGGCCAGATGGTGCTCGTGGTTTACTTTCAGCTGTAGCTGGTTCCATCGTCAGCGTTACCGCTACAGCTTTTTCGATCACAATTGTTGCTTTGCAGCTGGCTTCATCAAATTTCGGCCCGCGTTTGCTGCGTAATTTCATGCAGGATACTGGAAATCAGGTTGTATTAGGTACATTTATTGCTACTTTTATCTATTCGTTGCTCGTGTTGCGGACGATTCGAGGGGAAGATGGACAAGATGAGTTTATACCGCAGATATCAGTGACAGTCGGTATTTTGTTAGCGCTTATCAGCACTGGTGTGCTGATTTACTTTATTCATCACGCTTCTACTATTATTCAGGCATCACACATTATTTCCGAAGTTAGTACGGATTTAGATCAGGCGATTGAGCGACTATTTCCTGAACAAGTTGGATATAGCTTGCCAGAACACCAGGTAACAGAAATTCCTATAAATCTTGACTCAGAAGCTTGTCCAATTAAAGCTATTGGTACAGGTTACATCCAAGCTATTGATGACGAAGAATTAATGAACTTAGCCTGCAAGCAGAATCTGCTGTTGCGGATTAAGTCCCGACCAGGAAAGTTTGTTTTTCCAGGTATAATTCTGGCTATGGTTTGGGCTAAAGAAAGTACAGATGTCAAAATAAGAAATTCTGCATCTCTACAAAAACAAATTAATGATGCCTTTATTCTGGACAAGGAACGTACTGAGCAGCAGGATATAGAGTTTCCGATTGAGCAATTAGTTGAAATTGCTCTGCGTGCTATTTCTCCGGGAATTAACGATCCATTTACCGCAATTAGATGTATTGACCGACTTGCGGCTGGGCTTTCTCACCTTGCCCAAAGGAATTTTCCTTCGCCATATCGCTTCGATGATAAAAATCACCTCCGCGTAATTGCTGAACCAGTTACTTTTGCAGGGTTAGTTGATACTGCTTTTAACCAGATTCGTCAGTACAGTACAACAGATGTGGCAGTGACAATCCGTTTAATGGAGGCGATCGCTCTGATTGCTACTTATACCCAAAACCCCAAACACCAAGCTGCCTTACGTCGTCATGCAGAGATGATTGTGCGCAGTAGCCAAGCTACTTTATCGGAAGAACAAGACCGCAAAGATGTCCAAGAGCGGTATCATCGAGTTATTAAAGCCACAGGATAAGATTAAGAAGTGAATTTGTATCTGTAGATAGAAGTTTTAAATATCACATTGCCTTTATAACTTGTTATACAGTGCTTGAATTTTCCAAGAATTACTAAATTTAAAGTAACTATGCCTCACGTATTACTAGTAGACGATGAAGAACCTTTAAGAGAAAGCCTTTCTTATACTCTACAAAAAGAGGGCTATACTGTAACCACAGCAGCAGACGGTCACAATGCCATTAAGCAGTTTCACAAGCAAGTGCCAGACGTAATACTATTAGACTTGATGCTGCCAGAGGTAGATGGCATGGAAGTTTGCTGGCGGATTCGCGCTTTCTCTGATGTGCCAATTGTGATGCTCACTGCAAAAGACCAAGACATAGATAAAATCTGGGGATTAGAAGCAGGAGCCGATGATTATGTAACAAAACCTTTCAATACCCGTGAACTTTTGGCACGTATTAAAGCTGTGCTGCGTCGTCGTGCCGAGAAGCAATCTTAATCGAGAAATGGGCTGGTTACCTCAAATCAAGTGGAATTCGATCCACACAAAGCTATTAGCAACTTACCTGCTACTGACAACTTTGGGAACCTCACTCATGGCAGGATATATTCTCTGGTCATTCCATGCCTATTTTATGAAAATGAGGCAGACAGAGATGCGAAACTGGAGTACTGCCCTTGGTGAAAGTATTGCCGATGCGCTTGAAAACAACGATCGCAATAGGGTGGCGCTAACTGTGCAGCGTTATGGTGCTGCTGAGACAATTACCTTACGCGTCTTTGATAGTCAGGGTAAACTAATCGCAACATCTGCAAACCCTCAACAAGACAGACAAATTACAGATTGGCGAACTGTGCCTGGTATTAGTGCAGCCTTGGAAAATCGGGAAGAGCAAGGCGTGGCAAAAGGAGTCTTAAGTAATGATGATAGATTATTCATTGCCCAGCCGATAGTGCGTAATGGTAAGTTGTTAGGTGCAATGCGAATGTCCATTACGCTACAACAATTTCAACGCCAGTTTGCCATAGTGATTTGGACAGTCTTAGGAACATTAGTGTTCACGCTTATACTTTGCACTATTATTAGTGAATGGTTAGCACGTAGCCTGTCTCGTCCTATTCAGACGATGAAAAACTTTGCGATCCGAATGGGTGGGGGGCATTTTGGCGATAAACTCCAGATTCGTCAAAGTAACGAGTTAGATCAGTTAGCCCTAGAACTAAACCGGATGAGCGAACGCTTGGCATCGCTCGATCAGGAACGAAGGGCGTTTTTGGCAAACGTATCTCACGAACTCCGCACTCCCATTAGTAATGTTTTAGTCACAGTTGAAGCCCTTCGCAGTGGGGCTGCTTCTGATGCGGCGGTGCGCGATCGCTTCTTTCAAATTGTCGAAGACGAAACCAAACGATTGTCACGTTTAATTCATGATTTGCTGGATTTAGGACGTCTAGAAGCTGGAGTGACAACTCTCGAACAGCAAAATATCGAGCTTTCCAGCTTAATTCGCCGTGCTGTTAGAGCGGTAGAAACGCGAATGCAAAATTTGCAAATTTCTGCCCACATCAATGTCGCTGATTTGCCAATCCAGGGCGATCCAGAAAGACTATTACAAGCTTTTCTCAATTTATTAGATAATGCTATTAAACATTCAGTCCCCAATTCCCAGATATTTATTACTGGCTATAGGGAAGGTAAACAAGCAGTTGTGAAAATTCGCGATCAAGGTAAAGGTATAAAGGATAGCGACCTTCCTCGTATATTTGAGCAATTTTATACTGGCGATCGCTCTCGCAAAGGTCGGGGAGTGGGCTTAGGTTTAGCGATCGCCAAACGTATTATTGAAGCTCACGGGGGTAGCATTAATGCTAGTAGCAAGTTTGGTGAAGGGGCTACATTCACTATTTGTTTGCCGCTGACGTGAAAGCACACCAGGGAGTGATAAATCATGGAGCTAAATGAATTGCCAGGAGCGGAGTTAATCTTACCCGGACTAGACGATCTTCTTTACGGCAAAAATAATATCATTGGATCGCTATTAATCGCGTTGGCGAAGCCTCTCTGAAAGAGAATCGCATCCATACGCTTAACCGAAGCAGGTTTAGATATCCCAAATCAACCTCTAGCATCAGAGCCAGAACTGACTTTGTATGCCCATCTTCAGAACGAACACGATGATGCTTATTCTTACCATAATGCTTTATTAAATAGTCTCAACAGCTTTTGTGCTGCACTCGAACTAAAGTCCAGATATCAATGAATGAGAAATCTAATCATCTGGCGGCATTCGCAGCAAAATACCCTCATTACCCACTCTACACAATCATCATTCCACACTGACACCCGATTGGACTTTCCACAAAAGAGCATAAATCCCATTTTTCTCTAGCAGTTCCTCATGTTTACCCTGCTCGACAATTTGACCATTATCCATTACATATATGCAGTCGGCATTGCGAATAGTAGATAGACGATGGGCAATGGCTATAGTCGTTCGATTTTGCGTAATCACCTGGAGTGATTTTTGAATTGCTGCTTCGGTTTCATTATCTACCGCAGAGGTGGCTTCATCAAGTATCAAAATCGGTGGATTTTTGAGAATGGCACGGGCGATCGCAATTCTTTGTCGTTGTCCTCCAGAAAGTTTCTGTCCCCGTTCGCCCACTATTGTGTCATAGCCCTGGGGCAGTTGCTCGATAAACTCATGGGCATAGGCTAAGGAGGCAGCATGAATAATCTGTTCGCGAGTGGCATCGAAACTACCATAACAAATGTTATCTGCAACCGTACCGTGGAACAAAAACACGTCCTGACTCACCCAACCAATAGATTGCCGTAAATCCCATAAATTAAGGTTGCGGATATCAATGCCGTCAACTAAAATGCGTCCACTCTGTACTTCATAAAAGCGTAGCAAAAGTTTAACTAACGTACTTTTACCTGAACCCGTTGCTCCTACAATACCAATTGTGGCTCCCGCAGGAATCTGTAGGAATAAATTTTTGAGTATATGGCTGCGCTCATTGTAGGCAAAGCTAATATTATCAAATTGCACTTCACCAGCCACAGTTTCGATTGGTAAGGAGCGAACGCCACCAGGAATTGCAATCGGGGTATCCAGTAAGCCCATGACACGACGCACCGATGCCATCGCTCGCTGATATTCATCCATGATTTCACTCAGTTCCGTGAACGGCCATAGTAAATCTTGCACAATAAACACCATGAATCCGTAAGTACCAACACTGAGGCGTCCTTGTAACACTTCTTGACCACCCAGATACAGCGTCAGCACAAACCCTAGCAAAATCAAAAATCGCAGCACGGGCTGAAAGGCTACACTCAGGGTGATCGCCCGTTTGTTGCTGCGACGATAGGCATCACTTTCTTGGTAAACGCGATCGCTCTCATAGGTTTCGGCAGTAAAGCTTTTGATTGTGGCAATACCAGAAATGTTGTTGGCGAGGCGATCGCTAATGATGCCTGAGCGATCGCGCACTGTGTCATAGCGGGGAGCTAAACTTGATTGAAAGATGAACGTTCCCCACAGGATAAACGGGATGGGCAACATCGCCAGCCAGGCAATGCCAGGAGCGATAAGCACAAAGCTAATCCCAACCGCAAATATTCGCGTCAAAAAGCTGATCAGATCTTGAGCGCCAAAGTTGAAGAAGTGTTCGAGCTGGTTAATGTCATCATTGAGAATAGATAGCAAGATGCCCGTGCTGCGCTCTTCAAAGTAGGCGAGTTCTAGTTCTTGTAAGTGGTTGTAAGTATCGACTCGTAGTTCATGCTGTAGGGTTTGTGCCAAGTTGCGCCAGAGTTTGTCGGCTCCATATTGGCTGAGGGATTCTAAACCCCAGGCGGCGATCGTCAGCACAGACAGCACCAATAACTGAGTGAGGGGATTTTGAATACCAAACCGAGCAATTAACGAAGTTTCTTGTTTAACTACCACATCTACCGCAACACCGATTAGATAAGGTGGTGCCAGATCCAATAGGGTACGCGCGATCGAACAAAGAATTGCACCGCAGATTTGGGCTTGATAGGGTTTGGCATAGCGGAGTAAAGGCAGGAGGGGGTGAGCAGAGCGTGTTGCCATTGTGATAGAGATGATAAGCTAAACCACGTTTAGTTAGTAGATAAAAAATGTCCCTAACTCTTATGGGGTGGGCAAGATGCCCGCCCTAATTATGCAATTTAAATGTCTAATATCAAGTTCAGTTAATTACTTATAAATCTTTAAGCACCCCACCCACCTAACGGTACCCTCCCCTTGGTAAGGGGAGGGTTAGGGAGGGGTAACACCAAGATGGTAATCATAACTAATCATGCGAACTTGATATAACAGCTTCGTTTACAAGTTTGCGAATTTGGAATGAGAGAAGATAATGAAAAATAATTTCAGATTTCAGAAAAGTAGCCTGACTCTGGTGCAGAAGTAAGGAAAAAATTTAAAATGAGAATGACACCATTGATTTGTATCGTATGAGGAACGCAACCTCTGCAAGGATGGATAACGTTCGTTCTCAAGATATTGGGATTTATGAAGAAAACGGTGAGATGTGGATCGTTGCTAATTCGGGTGGAATTTCAACTTTTGCAGTTCGGGGTATTGGTAAGAATTGATGGAAATTAGAAAAAAATACTGCAATTCCTAACGAACTTAGACTAGTTAATGATTATGGCAATCATTGGTTGTGGGAACCAAGTTATACAATGCGGTTCGAGGAATATAAATCCGCTCTTCGTTTAGTCGGTGATGCGTTTTATAAAGTAAGTTGAGGATGTTATCGAACATGAATTTATCTCCAAAAGCAATTAGATTTATTGTTGAAGCACTAGAGTTTCGGATTGCTGCTTATCATCAGCAATTAGAGTTAGAAGAAATGAATGAAGATGAAATTTCGGATATTGGTAATGATTTAATGTTTTTAGATGCTTTGGTGGAATAATTAAAGAAAACTTCTGAAAAATCAGCTTCGCAAGTTTTTTAAATCAACTGGAGACGGTTTTAGCATTTTTGCTACCTTTGTGTTAGAGAGTGAATTAGTTCAACAAATTATGAGGTGGGATATGGCAATTTTACGTGAGTCTCCTTGGTATCAGGAAATTGAACAGCGTGGACGACGGGAAGGGTTTTTATCTGGTATTGAGTTAGCATTGGAAATTAAGTTTCAGATGGAATGTTGGAAGTAAGTGGAGATGGGAGACTATGGCGAATAATCTTGAAATTGATGACACATTGATCCAAGAAGCCTTGATGCTGGGCGGACATCAAACTGAGCAAGCAGTTGTTGAAGAAGCGTTGCAGGAATATGTGCAGCGACGCAAACAATTGAAAATTTTGGAACTGTTTGGTGAGATCGACTATGATCCAGACTACGACTATAAACAGCAACGGCGAGCAGGATGAAAGTTGTTGTTGATACCTCTGTTTGGTCGTTGGCTCTACGGCGAAATAGAGTTGAATTAGAATTACCTCAAGTTCTGAGCCTGCGGGAATTGATTGCTGATGGGAGAGTGGCTTTGTTGGGAGCAATTCGGCAAGAAGTGCTATCAGGAATTCGGAAAAGTGAGCAATTTGTGCGTTTAAGAGAGTATTTACAAGCATTTCCTAACCTGGAATTGGTGATTGAAGACTATGAACTCGCTGCTGAGTTTTATAACACCTGTCGGCGTAGTGGAATTCAGGGTAGCAATACAGACTTTTTAATTTGTGCAGTTGCTCATCGCCGTAGCTACAGCATTTTGACGACTGATGGTGATTTTGCCCTATTTGGTGAACAACTTCCGATTCGCCTATGGCAATAACAGACAACTGAAGCGCGATCGCCCGGTTGATGAAAACTGCGATCGCACTCTTCCAATGATTGACTCGAAATTTCTTCTTTACAGGAGGAGATGACGAGTCAACGATTCGAGCAGCATTGCGATTGCTACGTGCAGACGAGCAGTTAAATCAATTGGAGACGGTTTTAGCATTTTTTGCTACCTTTGCGTTAGAGAGTGAATTAGTTCATCTAAAATAAGTTCTTGTTTCAAAATTCTGGACTAGCCTATTAATCAATAGTTTTAATCCAAAATCCAAAATACAAAATTGGTATTTAGATGTGAATTGTATATTGTGTTTTTCATTAAACAAAAAATATGAGTCAAGCTTTAACTAAACCGATAACATTTGACGAATTTATCGAATGGTATCCAGAAAATTCTGGGGTACGTTACGAAAGTCCTATTTTTACTTTGCATTCAGAGAAAAGTCCGTTATTTCCTTCGCGTGGGATGCTTTCAAATCCATATTACTTAATTTTACCCCCAAGCACTGTCTGGGTGTCATGCAGAATTGACGTTTAAATACAGAAAAAGTTGATGCCAACGTTGTTTTTTAACTGTAGATTTCATCGTTGCTTCCCTTTGTGCCTATCCTCAAAGGAGGAGATGATGTGCTAGTAGGTATATTTATAATTCGTTTTCTCAGTTAGTTTGTTGGGTTCCACTACCCTAACCTGCGGGAACCCTCTACTTTAAGCCGTACCTACGGAAGCCGCTAGCTAACGCAACACCTGATGGCGAACGCGTCTACCGCGTCTACGAGGGAACGGGAAGCAAGGTACGTTCCAACCTACGCGAGATTGCGATAAGCTGGAGGCTTGACGCTTAGCGTATCGCACTTAGGGTGCATTAACTAAATACTTATACAAGTCATCAATCACGGCATTAGCAGCAGATGGATCGTCCCACACTATCCATGCCCAAAAATCGACAAGATAAACCTGTCCTTTTTGAACAGCTTTTAGCTTTTTCCAAAGGGGTTTGTGTTTTAGCTTTTCATAAGCTTCTCTAGCACCAATATTGTGAACCGGAAAAAATAGAATATCGCCATCTAATATCTCCAGCCTTTCCTCAGAGATGTTATAAATCGCACCATTGGGTGCAACAACATTTTGCGCTGGTGGGCGTTGTAGTCCAAGTTCATCAAGGATAGAGCCGATAAATGAGTTCTTAACAAAAGTGAAATTATTATACCCAATAGCACTAGCCACAGAAATTGTTTGATTTTGATAACGATTACCTAAGGCTACTTTGAGTTCCTCAAGCCTTTGATAGTACTTATTCATGACTTTCTGCGCTACTGCTTCTTTCCCTAAAACCTCAGCGACAAAGCTAAATTGGTCTTTCCACTTAGGTTCTTTCCAGTTGGGCATATCAGAAGGAACCACGACTGTAGGAGCAATTTGAGAAAGCAAAGGGTATATTGCTTTAGCACCTTCCCAAGCCAAAATTAAATCAGGCTTAAGTAGTAAGATTTTCTCCAGATTAGGGTCAGTTGCCAAGCCTATTTGCTGAATCCTTTCTATTTCTTCCCCAAGATGGGCTTGTTCTCTTGGATAGTTTGCATTCAAATCCTTAATTGAATGAACACTACTACCAATGGGTTTAATACCCAGGGTAAGCGCATTACTCAGCAAGCTATAAGGCGAAAGGATAATAACCCGTTTAGGACAATCGGGAACACAGGTTTTCCCCATTAGGTGTTCCACGACTCGGCAAGGGCTTAAGGGCGGTGGTTTAGTACTCAGTATTACGCTATACTCAATCGCCGTACTGCTACAGCCTGAGACGATCCCGATTGTAAGTAGTGCTAGTAATAGTTGTTGTTTTACCCCCTTCAATCCCCCCTTTATAAGCAGAAGGGAAGTTGGTATCGGTTCTCTCCCTTTAGTAAAGGGAGGATTAGGGTGGGGTTGACTGCCATAACTAACGAATCGTCTGAGCGATCGCCCGCAAAACTCCATCCAATTTTTGGTCCACCTGATCATTCGTAAACCCACTACACGAATTCCCTTTGCTTTACTCTCCTTCATCCCTCATTAGTAAGGCGGTAAACAACGGTAAACAACAGTAGTTCCGGCTGGCTCTCTCCCCTTTGCAAGGGCAGGGTTTGGGAGGGGTCAAAACTGCCACGAAATCGTACCCTGCACCGTGAACGGCTCACCATAAGAAATAGTTAATGGACTAAAGGCACTTTCAAAATAATCTACATTGAAAAGGTTTCTAAAATTGAGGGCGGCACGAAACTGCTCGCGCCTGTAAAAAATTGCCGCATCCGTCCGCAGATAGTTTGGAAGTTCAAGGCTATTGTCTAAATCAACTTGCCGTCCTCCCACATAGAATAATCCCAAGCCAAATCCTAACCCTTGTAAGGTACCTTGCTGAATTTCATAGCTAGTCCATAGATTCAAGGCATTTTCTGGAACACCATTCAACCGATTACCCACAGGAAATGTGTTGTCTTGGGTGATTCTGGCATCGGTGTAGGCATAGCCTGCAAGGATGTTCCATCCCGGCAAAATTTCACCTTGAACCCTGAGTTCAATGCCTTGGCTACGCTGTTCTCCAGTTTGAATCGAGAAGTTAGGATTGTCTGGATCAGTGGTTAAGACATTAGTTCGAGTTAGGTCATAAAAGGCAAGAGTTGTAGAAAGTCGGTCATTCAAATCAGCCTTAATTCCAACTTCATACTGAGTGCCACGCTCCGGTTGGAATGGGCTACCATCAAAGGCAGTACCAGTAACTGGGTTGAATGAGCGACTGTAGCTGGCATAGAGAGAAATGGGTTCAATCGGCTGATAAACAATCCCCACACGAGGACTGAAGGCATTCCCCGATTGACTGGTTCTGGTATCTGTCAGCAAATCTTGGGTAATTTGCTCAAATAGATCTAACCGCCCGCCCAACAATAACTTGAGATTAGGAGCCAGTGTCACCTGGTCTTGAATATAAATCCCTAAAGTATCTGTTACGCTTGATATCTTACCATCGTTTATATAAGGTCCAGCAAAAATCTGCTCATACACAGGGTTAAACACATCTAGTGGTACAGCAGGTGCTGTGAACAAATTAAGGTTTCGCTCGTATCTACCCAAATCAACACCAAAGACTAACTGATGCTCAATTGAACCTGTAGAAAATCTGCCAGTTAGATTAGTGTTCAAGTCGTAAATGTTTATATTATCCTCCTCGTCGCTAACTTCGCCGTTCAACGTTCGATTATCTGGATCAAGACTCGTATTGATACGCCAGCCGTTTTCCCATATACGGTCAAAGAATCTCGCCTGAAACGCATTTTGTAATGACCAGTTATCGCTAAACTCGTGTTGTAGGCGATATCCCACTCTGCTTCTTTTGCTAGTCAGAACAAAGTCAGGGTTTCCAACAAAACGATTGCGCGGGATGCGTCCATTAGGGTTGGGCAGCACTGTACCGACTGCTGGCAAGCCTGTAAAATTAGTTTCGTTTGTCTCTGTGTACTCACCTTCTAAGGTAAAGCTAGTGTGTTCCCCAATTGCCACACTCACAACAGGCGCGAGTGTGAATTGATCATGCTCAACAAAATCAATAAAACTCCCTCTATCTAGGTAGGATGCGTTCAGTCGGTACAAAACCGTCCTGGAATCGTTTAATGGTCCTGATAAATCAATAGCACCCCGATAGAAGTCATAACTGCCAATGGTGGCATCAACAGCATAAAAGGGGTCGCGCAGCGGTTGTTTCGTTACTAGATTAATGGTTCCACCAGGATTGACTGCCCCATAAAGCACGGAAGCCGGGCCTAAGAGCACTTCAATTCTTTCAATGTCGGGAGTTGTTTCCGCATTCAAACCTCCAGCCTCTCTCAACCCATTTCTGAGAACGAGGTTGCTAGCAAAATCAAAGCTAAGGAAGCCTCTAATAATGAAGTTGCTAATTTGTGTTGTTGAAGAATTGAATGGAGCTACCCCAGGAACGTTTCTTAGGACTTCGTTGTAGGTGGTGATGTTTTGATCGCGCAGCACTTCTTGAGGTACGATTTGAATCGATTGGGGAATATCGCGCAGGGGCGTTTCGGTTCGTGTCCCCACAGATGTATTCGGTATGCGATAACTATCTTGCTCACCCGTCACTACTAACTCAATCGGCTCATCACCCTGGGCTGCGGGTTCCTCTGACCCCTCCCCTTCCCCTCCCCTTGGTAAGGGGAGGGGTGCCGTAGGCGGGGTG
>NZ_JAUDRH010000029.1 GCF_030381805.1 Chlorogloeopsis sp. ULAP01 | reverse complement strand
AAGTCATGCACGAGCGTAATGCTCACAACTTCCCTCTCGATTTGGCTTCTGCTGAGTCTGCTCCTGTTGCTATCAGCGCTCCCGCTATCAACGGTTAATCCTAAAGTTTGAATGCAAACGAAGACGCCCTTTATAAAGAGGGCGTTTTTTATTTTTAATAGTACTATGGTGTTTCCTAATCTGCGGAGGTACTGAGTACATTGCTAATATAATTGGGCAAGCCTCTGTGTAACCACCGAAGTTATGAGCCTTTTTGTGGAGGAGCTAAGTCGTAAAGCGACACGCTACGCGGTAAGCGCAGCCATGCCCGCAGGGCTTTACGCTAACGTCGGTAGATGTGTTCGCCGTCAGGCGTTGCGTTAGCCAGGGCGTATCCATTGGTAGTGGCTTCTGTAGACGCTTTGCCCGGCTTCCCTTAAGGTAAGTAGCCGGCGCACCCTGCGGGAAGCCGCTTGCGCGTCTACATACTTCTGTGTGCGCTACCTTAGTGCCCTCTACGTTTAAAACATTGGTTGTGTACCTCACTTAATAGGGGCTATAATTGCTTACTCGTCGGCTTGGTGTGATCGCTCCCTAGATAGAACAAAAGATACGTGTTTTATTGATCGCAAAATTAGAAGATTTGGGTGTAAACGCGCTTTGCGCGGCTTCTCGAAGAGTAGCACTGTTGGATTTCTCTAGCGAAACTGATTTAATCAGTTGGTTAGACACCCATTCCTACGAATAAAATCCGCTAGTTAAAATATGCGAACAATTGCGGAAGTAAATGAAAAAATCAGCCGCAAACGAGCTGTAGTATGGACTGTTGAAGAATTGAAAGCAAAAGTTGCAGAAGTAGGTGTAACTAAAGTTGCCAAGGAAGTTGATGTTATTACTACTGGCACTTTTGAGCCGATGGAATCTAGTGGTGCAATTATTAATCTCGGACATACTGACCCCCCAATTAAAATTCGTCGCTGTTGGTTAGATGGTGTGCCAGCATATCCCGGTTTTGGGGCTGTTGATTTATATTTGGGTGCAAGTTGCGCCGTGGAAGCAGTCGAGGGGGAAGAAGTTCGAGAACATGGTGGCGGTCATGTTATAGAAGATTTAATCGCAGGTAAACCAGTTCAAGTACGCGCCCAAGGACAAGTAACAGATTGTTACCCCAGAGCAAGCTTTGAAACCACAATTACTCGCGATACTATCAATCAGTTTTATTTATTTAATCCTAGAAATCTTTATCAAAATTTTATTGTTGGGGTAAATGGAGGCGATCGCCCACTATTTACTTACCTTGGCCCTTTACAACCACGTTTGGGCAATGCGGTTTACTCCAACCCTGGTGCCATTTCTCCCTTAATCAACGACCCCGATCTGCAAGTTGTTGGGATTGGTACGCGGATTTTCTTAGGAGGTGGGATTGGCTATGTGGCATGGGAAGGCACACAGCATTTTCCACTACAAAAGCGTTTACCCAATCGTACACCCATAGGCCCGGCTGCCACTTTAGCTTTAATGGGTGATGCCAAACAAATGAATTCTCGTTGGGTGCGGGGTTGTTATTTCAAAAATTACGGCCCTTCTTTGATGTTAGGTGTAGGTGTACCAATTCCCGTCTTAAACGAGGAAATAGTAGCTAGATGTGCAGTCCAAGACAAAGATTTGGTAGCACCGATAGTAGATTTTTCCATTCCCCGGCGAGTACGCCCTACCTTTGGTTTAGTCAGTTATGCTCAACTCAAATCCGGACGAATTTTGATTGAAGGCAAAACAGTACGTACCGCACCTCTTGCTAGCGTATTTCTCTCTCGGCAAGTCGCTCAAGAGTTGAAACAGTGGATTGAAGCAGGCAACTTTACCCTAACTGAGCCAGTTGCCTTAATTCCGATGGAGCGGTCTTTTCTTCCCCAAGATCGCTGGACGGAGTTTTAAGGCTGGGGCTGGGGACTAGGGGCTAGGAAAGAAGCACCAGGGGCAGAGGAGCTTGAGGAGCAAAGGAGCAATACCCAATCCCCGATCCCCAATCCCCAGTACCCAATCCCCAGTACTCAACTCTACTGTTCCGGTGGTTTCGGTCGTTTAACAGGTTTAGGAGTGACACCTTTTGGTGTTGGTTTTGTTGGCAAAGAGTCGCCTACTTTTTTATTTGGACGTGGGGTTTCTCCAGGTTTTCTGGGAGGATATGGTTTTCTGCCACCACCACCAGGACGTCCTCTACCTCCTCTAAATGGCGGTCTTCGGCCACCGCCTTTTTTGGGTAAGTTGGCGATCGCTTCACCATGTTCGATAACCAAGCATTCGCCTTCCCGCATGACTTGTAAATCCCAAAACTTTCCTACAGCTTTGGCATCAAGGCTACCCTTAAGCTTCAATTTAAAATACTTAGGTTTGTCATTTGGCTTGCGAGGGGATTGCTTGATTTTGATGACTAAATTTCCAGTATCGTAAGACTGGTAAACTATTTCGCCACGAACAGAAAAACCACCATCTGGAATCTCTGTTGAGGGTGTGAAATCATCTATATTAGGTTCCGACTGCTCCGATAAACTAGGATTTGGCGGCGGTTCCTCTGCTAAGTTCAAATCTTCTTGCTGTTCAGCTTTTGCCAAGTTTTCTGGCTCCCAAACCCCGACAATCTGGAGATGCAAATTGTCGTTCTCTTGGCGGGTGCGCGGATAGACTACCCACAGATGCTCTTGTTCTAAGTCAAGATGGTTTTTAACTAAACTCATAATTCGACCCAGAAGCACAGCATCAAGTTTTGTGTCATCTGCCGTTAGCATTACACCTTGAGTAAATTGTTCGCTGCTAGCAATGTAACGACCTCGAACTAAACCAATTGCTCGGTACTGCATTGGCTCACTGGGAGGCGGAATCGGATGCTGCCGATTCACAAAGTTTCCGTCATCACTGGCAGTAGTGCTTGGTGTATCAGGGGAGTTCTCTGGCTGAGATACTTCGGCTGCTACATCGGCAGTTGCCTGTTGATTAATTTGGACTTCACCAGAATTTGTTGAATTTGATGATTCAGGGGACGGCATCAGGTCGGAATTCATAGAAACTCCTTGGAGCGGAGACACATCCCAATTGTGGGATTTTACTAAAAAAGTGAAAAGAACATTTGTGTGACTGATCGAAAGTATATTTCCTTTCTAAACAGCCACTTCAGTTTGCCCTGCTATCATACTGAAAGATGCGATTTTTCGCATACACATACTAAATGTGTAATTTAACGCCTTTACACTAGTTTCGGAAGCATACCATAGCTACAATTTAGGCGGTTATTAATAAATTCATCACTTGCGTGGGCAGTGTAAATGAGTATTTGTTATAAAGTTCACAAACCATTCATAGTATTCCGCAAAGTTTTTCAAAGTTTTAACTTTCTCTATTTCTGTAAACGATAGTCTCATTAGAATTAAGGACGGTTTTGTGTCTCAGTCACGTAATCGTTGGTTAGTTAAAATCGTGCTAGTGCTGTCAGTGATTGGCTTTGTTGGGGTATCTATGGTTCCGATCATAGCCGCGTTTAGTGATACGCAATACTCCGGCCAAAACTTCTCCGGCACCAAAGGAACTTCTTCCTCCGATCAAAAATCAAAGCTGGAAGATGCAGCTCGGGGTTACGAACAGGTTTTGCAGCGAGAGCCAGAAAACCAAACAGCGCTGCGAGGCTTACTGGAGACACGTTTGCAATTACTGAGTTTAGGTGTAGGTGAAATTCAAGGGGTGATTGAACCTCTAGAAAAATTAGCCAAGCTAAATCCAGAACAGACTAAGTACGCCATACTCCTAGCGCAAGCAAAGCAGCAGACTGGCGATAAAGAGGGTGCTGCCCAAGCTTATCGCTCCATTTTGGAAACTAAACCAGGCGACCTTAACGCTTTGCAAGGTATGATAGCTCTTTTGCTAGAGCAAAAACGCCCAGAAGCAGCTATTGGCTTATTACAAGATACCCTCTCTAAAGCTACTGGGGCAAATAAAATTGAATCTGGTAGTGTGGATACTATTGCCGTGCAGGTAATGTTGGGTAATCTTCACGCCTCTCAAAAGCGCTACGAGCAAGCCTCGCTTGCATACGATCAAGCAATAAAAAGCGCTCCTAATGATTTTCGCCCCGTTTTAGCAAAGGCAATGGTTTTAAAAGAGCAGGGCAAACCGAAGGAGGCTCAACCCTTATTTAGTAAAGCTGCGACTTTAGCACCCGCTCAATATAAAGACGAAATTAACAAGAGGGCAACTGAAGCCACCACTCCCACTCCGGCTGATTCTTCAACGCCTTAGGAGAGGATGGGGGGACAAGGAGTTGAGGGAGGCGAGGGAGATGAGGAAGTGATAAGAGTAAATTCTTCCCCATCTTCCCTATCTCCCTCATTTGTTCCTCTCCAACTCTTTCTTTACGCTCCTTCTAAAGCGGCAACAATACCAAATACAATAAACAGGCATCCGCCAATGAAAGTGAGGATGCGTTCGGAAATTCGTCCTGCCAACATTCGTCCGCCAAGAACAGCGATCGCTGCACAAATACTATGTCCTAAAATTGCACCAATTGTGACTCCAATGGGATTATTGCTTGCTGCTAAGGCGATAGTGGCAAATTGGGTGCGATCACCCCACTCAGCCATAAATGTTAATAAAAAAGCTTCTAAGATAATTGCCCAAGAAGTTTTTTGCTTTGGCAATTTCTTCTCTGCCTTGGCAACAGCATCTTTTGCCTCTTCTACAACTTCTGTAGCGCAAGTAGAAGCAGGCATTTTGCTGGCTTCGTACAACAGCTTTATACCAAAGGCAGTAAATAAAACAATTTCAGCGTAGTAGATATAAATTTTTGGCAGCAAGGACGCTGCTTGTCCCAATACTACAGAAAGTATTGTCATCGCCGCCAAGGCAGCTGTCACTCCCGCAAATACCAACCGTCGGGGATGCTGCATTGATAAAATCGCGGCAATAAAAAAAGTTTTATCCCCTAACTCAGAAATTGTAATTAGTAATAAACCTGCGGTAAAAGCTGTTAGCACTCTCTCAAGCTCCTAAAGAATTGTTTTCCTGAGGTGCGAAGCTCGATGAGAGTTGCAATACTTCACCAAGCTCCACACTTTTTTGTGTGAACTTAGTGAAGGTCTCGCTTCCAATTAGCTAATTCTTATTTGCTTGCTTGTCATCTGAACCAGGCTCATCGCCAGTATGTTGATTCAGATGTACTGGCTAATAGTTTTTGCCAGCAGCTACTCCCCTTCTATTCTTAGGTAATTATACATCTATCTAAAGTTGTGGTAAAGGGATTATTGATTTTTTACACTTCGCCCCTAGAATGCCTGGAACTTAAGTTCCTCTCTCATAACTCAAGTCAGTTAAAACGGACTGAAAATCTTACCTAGTCAGTTTTAACTGACTTTAGCTTTTAGCCAAGAAATAAATTTCTTGGCAGACAAGAGCACAGATGCAAAATATAAGTTTACCTATCTCCGAAACTCTAGCTAATATTTTTATCTCCAAAACTTTGGCTAATATTTCCTCTCCTGTGGTTGAAACCTAGTAATTGTCACTGGACGATACTGAATATCAATCCCTGCTGGTGAATAATAAGCCATTGTGTGTTTTAAGAAATTCACATCATCTCGCTGGGAATAATCTTCACGAAAATGAGCGCCGCGACTTTCTTGCCGATTAAAAGCTGAGGACAAAATTATCTGCCCTACTACCATCAAACTCTGAAGTTCTAACGCCTCTACTATTTCGGTATTCCAGCAATCGCCTTTGTCGTCTAAATAAATTTCCGTATACTGTTGTTGCAACTCTTGTAACTTTTGCAATCCTTCACGCATTAATGCTTCAGTGCGGAAAACACCGCAATATTCGGTCATGGTATCCTGGAATGCCTGACGAACTTGGTTAATGCGATATTTCCCAGGCTGATCTAGTAAGGATTGCAGTTGTTGCTGTGCTTCGCGGAGGTAACGTTGTTCATCCACAGTGGGCAATTTGCGATTTTCTACATATTGGGCGATCGCTGCGCCAGTTCTGCGTCCGTAAACGACACATTCCAACAGAGAATTACTACCGAGGCGATTGGCACCATGTACGGAAACACAAGCACTTTCACCAGCAGCGAAAAAGCTTTCCACTAAATTGTCGCCACTACTGCGGACTCGTCCATCTGTGTTAACGGGGATACCGCCCATACAATAGTGAATGGTGGGGCGAACGGGCATCGGTTCCGTAATAGCGTCAACACCGACAAGGCGATGAGCTTCTTCCCAACAGAAGGGAATGCGGCTCATAATTTTTTCTTTGCCCATATGACGCAAGTCAAGATAGACAAAAGGCCCTCCAGCGCTACCATCAGGATGAATACCACGTCCGGCGCGAATTTCGTAAGCGATCGCCCGTGAGGTAATATCACGGGGCGCAAGTTCCATCCGACTAGGAGCATATCTCGCCATAAAGCGTTCTCCCTCGCTGTTAATCAGATACGCCCCTTCACCACGTACCGCCTCCGAAATCAGCACACCTACCGGATACAACCCCGTAGGATGAAATTGCACAAATTCCATATCTTCTAGAGGTAAACCAGCAAGTGCTGTCATTGCGAGACCATCACCTGTAGAAGCATAATCATTTGAGGTGGTATTATATACTCTTCCATAGCCACCAGTAGCAAACATCACAGCTTTGGTGCGTACTACCTCTACTTGCCCATCTAAGATATGGTACATCACCACTCCCTTTGCCTGATTATCTTCCAAAATCAAGCGCATGACGTACCACTCTTGGTAAATATGTACACCATATCGCCGCAAATTGTTTACCAATTCGTGTAAGATTGCGTGACCGGTTTTATCAGCAGCATAGCAAGTACGGTTGTGAGAATGCCCGCCAAAAGCTCGTTGGGCAATGCGCCCATCACTCAAGCGCGAGAACAAAACACCCATGTGTTCTAAGTCAATCACCACGTCAGGGGCTTCACGGGTGAGAATTTCGACTGCATCTTGATCTGCCAAATAGTCGGAACCCTTGACGGTATCAAAAGCGTGTGCTTCCCAACTATCAGAGGAATCAACATTTTTTAATGTCGCGGCAATCCCACCTTGGGCAGCAACTGAGTGAGAACGAATTGGATGGGTTTTGGCAACCACAGCTACATCCAAGCTAGGATTACTCCTGGCAATTTTCACTGCCGCTCGACATCCAGCCAAGCCGCCGCCAATAATAATGACATCGTGTTCTAGCATAATCAGTCCCAACAGCAAAGTTGCTGTTCTATTGTAAAAATTTGATAATCACGCTGGTAAAACAATTCCCCGCCAAAAGACGGGGAGATCGTGTTGATGTTTGAATTTGAAGTAGGGGAAGCAGCGTGTTTTTTCTAGGGACTGCTGTAAAGGTTTAGCAAGATATCTTGTTTGCCTACAAATATCCTGGTTAAACACACCTATGACAGGTAGTAAAGAATTCACACTCTCTACTCCTTGTTCTGCCCAGTCTCCAGTATTCAATTTAAAATATAAAACCTAAAATCTAAAAATTGCTTAACTAGTTGCTTTTGCTGGTTGTTGTTGGGAAACATTACCAGGAATTGGTTCCATTTTTGTTCCTGATTCTAGAGGAGTCAATTCAATGTGATTCAACAAAGTTGTGACGAAGGCAAAAAGCAAAAATGGCAGAGACAACAAAACGACGAGTCCAACAGCAGCTAAAGCATAGACAGGTCGTCTAGCACCCATCAACGCCAAGGCTGATGCCAAACTAACGGTAATTGTTATTAACCAAACTATAATTTGACCGTAGATATCGCCAAAGGTTAGGGTACAGACAAACCGATACTTTTGAATATTATTCATCATTTAATTTGCCTCTCATGTCTCCTTGGTTCTACCTTAAAACCAGGTTTGAATTTTTGACAATTTCTAAATATTTTTGAAACAATTGTAATATCACTTTACAATCTCTCAGCTTTATGATTTTCTCGCAAAAAATCAGCAGATTCACTAGATTCTAACGATTTAATTTTCCTCTGTAAATCTAAGTCATCACTGCTAATAATTGTTTCTAAATTCGCAATTCTTTGTTCTAGGTATTGTAACTTTTGAGGTGACAAATAGTTAGCTTTGGATTTTTTATCATCGGAACGCCATACGGATAAGGTTCCTACTGTTGCGCCTGTCAGAGCAGCTAAAGGGAGAATCGGGCCGCTTCTAGTCGCAGCTGAGAGTGGGATACAAATTGCTAAAATTCCTACTGTCATTCCCCAGATTTTTGAGATTGCTGCCACTCGAATATCGCGATCAGTATTTTCTTGCGCTTTCTTAGCCATACCCATACCCAAAAAGACTTATTTTCTAGGTTGGCATCTTTATCTATTCGGCGGCTTCCTACTATTGGATTAAGTATATGTACTTTTTTGTTTTCTTTACCAGAATGAACCTGGTAACGACAATTATAAAATAACTTAATTAGGCAAACTAATTATATTTATCTTAATTTTTAATTAAATAACTTTATACAGTGCAATATATTTTAATTTTAAAAAATATTAATAAACTAACAAAGACAATAACAAAGACAAAATTTCGACTTTGAATACCTCGGCGTTCAAAGAAAGATATATTAAATACTTGTATTTGTTGAAGCCACATATTTTGAAAAATCCATGACAACAGCATCCTATATCTTCTTAGCTGGAGCCAGTCGTGGCATTGGTAGAGAAATTGCCAAATGCTTAATCGAGCAACAAACTCATGTCAAGGCGCTCCTCAGAACGGAAACAACTCGCGGTGAATTAGAAACGATGGGAATGAAGGTGGTTTTGGGAGATGCGATGAATGTGGATGATGTCGAACGCGCAATGTCTGAGGATGAGCCTATCGACGCTGTTATTAGTACAATCGGAGGTTTAGCTAAAGATAATGACAGGGCAGATTATATCGGTAATAAAAATCTAATCGATGCGGCAGTCAAAGCAGGAGTGCAAAAGTTTATTTTAGTAACTTCGATTGGCACTGGAAATAGTGTTGTTGCTTTATCTCCGCAAATTTTGGAAGCTTTGCAACCCGTATTAATTGATAAAGAAAAAGCCGAACAACATTTAAGAGCGAGTGGACTAAACTACACTATTATCCGTCCTGGTGGCTTGCAGTCAGAAAATTCAACAGGTAATGGAGTTTTAACTGAAGATATAAACGTCGCTGGTATGATTAATCGTGCCGATGTAGCACAGTTAGTTTGTAAATGCTTAAATTCTGATGCTGCTAACAATAAAGTCTTGTCGGCGGTAGACAAAAATCTGCTGTTTGGACAACCTGTATTTGAAGAATTTCGTTTGGATGAAAGAATTTGAGAAAATTTGAGAAAATTATGATGAGCAGTTAAAATTTGATTGCAGTGCGTAAGAAATATCTGACATGACTGTTCGTGCTTTTTTTCAAGCCGCAAAAGTCGATAATGCTCAATCTCCTTACGATACTATTCTTCTGAAAATTCTATATCCAGCACAGATGTCGGGAAGTCACCTAGAAAAGGATATGGGAATTGTGCCTGCCGATCCACAAATGGCACCCTTCCCAGTGGTGATTTTCTTTAATGGAGTTAATTGTGAAGCCCATAGTTACCAATGGCTGGCTGTAAAGTTGGCGGAACGTGGATTGGTGGTAGTTACATTTAACTGGGTTGGGGAGAATCTTTCAGGAATAGTTAGTCTTACCCCAGGAGTGGATATTACTGCGTGGAAACCAGAAATTTACGGTACTGCTCCCACAGCTTCCGCTTTGCCTACACTGCTAACTAAATTGGAAAAGTTACAGACAGAGGGAATCCTGGCTGGGATGCTCGACCTAGAAAGAATAATTTTAGGTGGACACTCCGCAGGTGGTAGAGTAGCAATAGAAAATGCAAGTCCTCGGTTTTTCCCGCAAGTGGTGGCATCTTTTGCTTATGCTGCCCACAGTATGGGGACGATAATGTTGGGATACGAACCAGGTACGATTTTGCCTTTACCGGATTCCCTACCCATGTTGCTAATTGGGGGAACCTGTGATGGGGTAATTGCCAATAGTAGCGATCGCTATGGCATTAGTTCAGGTGATGCAACTACTTCTGTCATGCGTACATTCCAAGAGGCGATTTCTGGAGGGAGAAATGATAGCTATCTGGTATTCTTAGAGGGAGCAAATCATTTTACATTTGTTGACCCCTTCGACTCTACCACGGGTAGAGCGTTTCTAGATTTCCCAGCTACTCAACCTGCTGAACCAAGCCGATTATTGATGGCAGATATAATTGGTTTATTTATTGATGCCCATGTTCGCCACCAATCAGAGGCTTCTAGTGCACTTCATCAATTATTAAATACTGCCAATCCTTTGATTCAATCTTGGAAGTGTAAGTAATAAGTAGAAGGCAGATGGCAGAAGGAAAATTTATCCTATCTACTTTCTTGGCATATGCATTTTTACTTTTAATTATCTTTACTTACTGAATAATTTTTCATTCACCAGAAATTTGACAAAATACAGTTCTTTTGCGCGGGCCATCTAATTCAAAAAACAAGATAGACTGATAGGTTCCCAACGCTAACTTGCTATCAACAATAGGAATTACCTCGCTGTTATTCAGTATCATTGCCATCAGATGAGAATGAGCATTTATTGGTTCATCTGGTGGTATATTTGGTCTTAAATGCAAGTCATTATGTAAGTAACGCTCTGATTCTGGTGCTAATTTTTGCAAAAAAAATTTGATATCTTCTAATAATCTTTCTTCGTTTTCATTGATAGCTAAAGCTGTTGTTGTATGGCGAGCAAAAACTAATACTTGACCATTTTGAATTGGTGTTGAGGAAATAACTGCTTCAATTTGAGGAGTAATGTTATGAATATTAATTCCTTGGAAAGTGTCTATTTCAATTAATTTATTAATAATTGGCATTGGTGTGATTTTATATTTTGAAGTAGCTAAATTTAACGAAGAATTATATCCTAACATTAGAATGAATTCCACGGTTATAAAGACATAAATAAACTAACTTTTTCCGTTTTCTATACTTTCTTCTTAAGTCCTTAGTAGCTTTTACTAATCTGTATACATAAGAGGATAAGGATACAAGGAGCAAAATTTTCCTCTTGTCCTAATTTCCTACCAACGGATATGCCGCTTACGCGTCTACTGGCTCGTACCATCAGTATAGCTGCCTTCTACTTATACCAATTCTGTATAAAGATGCGCTAACGCGCAAGAAAGAAACGAACCACAAAGGGCGCAAAGAACACAAAGAAAAGAGGTATTAGCAATCTTTTTTAAACCTCTTACCAATCTTTCTATTCCCTCTTTTGCCGTCTCTTTTTGCAATGCACCGTATGCTATACGCAGATAACATCCGTGATTCATGCCAAAGGTTGTACCAGGAATTACTGCTACTTGATGTTCTTGAATTAATCTTTTAACTAACTCAAAGGTATCTATTTGGGTGTTTACTTTCAGGAAAAAATAGAATGCACCATCAGCAGGAGTAATCGTACATAAACCTTCGAGATCCTGAAGGGACTTTAGCACTAATTCTCGTATTTGGGCGATCGCTTCAATATTTTTGCTCAAATATTCCTGTTTTGCCTGTAAAGCACCCAAAGCTGCATACTGAGAAACTACAGGCGCACAAATCAAATTTGTATCCTGAACTTTCTTGACAGCAACAAGCAGATGTTTTGGAATCACCATATAGCCAATGCGCCAACTAGCAAAACCGTAGGCTTTAGAAAGACTGTAGAGAGAAATTGTGTATTCGCTACTACCTGGAAATGTGCCTGGAGAAGTATGCTTGACGCCATTATAAGTAAAGTATTCATAAGCTTCATCGCTGATATGGTAAATCCCGCGATCGCGACAAATTTGATTTACTTGTTTTAAAGCAGACTTTGAATACACAACTCCAGTCGGATTATTTGGGGAGATTGTCACCACTGCCCGTGTTTTTGGAGTAATAGCTTGGGCGATCGCATCTAGACGCAGTTGGTAATTTTCATCTGTTTCCACCAACACCGGGTGACATCCTGCCATCATAATCGCCATTTCGTGATTGAAATAGTAAGGTGTGTTTAGAATAATTTCATCTCCCACTGATGTAATGGCAAGAATGGCATTCATAAACCCCATGTTGCTACCTGCGGTGACAACTATGCAGTTTTTGTCGTTAATTTCAATCCCGTTAAAGCTTTGCAATTTTGCTGCTAATACTTTTAATAGCGGAGGAATACCCTCAACAGCTTTGTATATATGATTTGTTGGTTCAGCAAGGAATTGCGGTAAAAGTTCGATGGCTTCCGGTGGTGGGCTGTAATAAACTACACCTTGTCCAAGGGAAATAGTACCAGGAGAGTTTCTAATCAATTCTCCTACAACAGGAATGATGGGCGACTGTACCGCCTCCATACGAGATGTAAAATTTTTCATGGAAATTACACAACCTTCTGCCTTCTGCCTCTGTGCAGTCGCACTCGACGCGCTTAACCCGCAAGGGCGCGCTGCTCTCTACCTCCTGCCTTATTCTATCGGTATAACATCATGAAAGCGGGAATAATCTATGGTGCGCCTACCTTCCCGCGTCTTGGATAAAATATCTACAAAGCGCATATTCCAGAAAATCTCCCCAGCGATAAACGAATGACGGGCATGAATAATCTGGGACACAGTTTCATCAAGTCCGGTGAGAGTTACTACTACTTCCATCTCCTCCTCAATCATATCTTCTGGTGTCACTCCATACAGGGGACTGTTCTCATCAATTGAATGCATAACTGTCCAAGTTAAGGCAAAAAGTGGTGTTTGACTGCGAAGCAATTGCACATCATAAAATCGCCGCATGAAATCCCCTTCAGCAGTAATTTCATTTCGTACTACAGTCACCCGAATTTGTGCTTCTAAAATCCAGTTTTGCCGTTCGTTGGCAACTCGAAACATTAATGTTGGTAAACCATTGTAAGGTGCAATGACCGCCACACGACTAAATGTGACTCGTGCTTTAGGAAGCGAAAATCTGGCAAACATCAGTCCCGTTCCTACTGCTAGCCCCATCAACCCAATTAGCGATTCTATGGTTACTAAGACATGGGCATAAGTTGTTTTGGGGAACATGGCTCCGTAGCCGATGGATGCCATAGTTTGAACACTGAAAAAAAACGCATCCAAGAAGCTACCCGGACGTGCGTTTTCTATACCATTTCCACCTGCTAGGTATGCCAAAGCAAATAAAGCGTTAATAACTAGATATCCTAAACTAACTAGCGCGATAAACTGAGGCCAAGCAAGAGAAAGTAGCCAATGGTATAAGTCTCCCCAATGGGAGTTTGATATACCTTTACGCACAACGTTAAAGCCGCCCTCAGGGTTAATCATGCGCGGCACTGGAGTTTTGCGAACTACTTTTTTCATTGATGGCAGGGTAATGTTGGCAAGAACCCAAAACAGGTAATTTCTACCCAATTATCCAACAAATACAGCAAAGGTTACATGATGCAATAACGAGGACAAAATATTACAGTATGTTAATGCAGCAACTGCATTTTATAAATTCGGTAACTGCAATTAGATAATAAAAAACGTACCTACCAAATGTCATGATTGGTAGGTTCATAGTTTGTTGGTTTTTCAGCACGAAAGGTAGTTCTGAATGGTAACTTTCGGCAACTGCCTTTCTGCCGTATCTAAAATTTATGTAGCAAACTAGCGTGAATGCTTTATTTTTCAAGAAATTATTAGTTAACATCAGGATTTTATCATAAGACATAAGTTTTATTAATTTTTTTAGTATAATTTAGCTATTTCTACCAAAGTCGTATAGCCCAAAGCACCCTACGAAGACTGAAAATATACAACCTTAGATGTAGCGATCGCGCCCTTCGAAGTGATTCATAATAAAGACAGAAGTAAAGGAACTCTGCTATTTATAGCTCATAAATTTTCAGTGTGATTTTCCTTCTAGAAAACTGGCATCAAAAATTTTGATCAACAACCAACCTAGTTGTGAGCGAAGAAGAATTTACTCAGCATTTTCAAATTATCCGTCAGCAGATAGAGGCGCTGCAAAAATATATTGACCTAACACCAACACAGCAGCAACAAGTAGCTGAAGCAATGGAGGAGATCGTCGCCTCTTTAGGGAACCTCCAATTATTTCAAGAAGAAACGCAGGCTAGCTTGGAAGCAATGGAGGATATTCAGGACGAACTGCTCCAGCAAAATGAGTATCTGGCAGTAGAATGTCAGCATTATTATGAACTGTTTAATTTTGCACCTGATGCCTATTTGCTAACAGATGCTCAAGGAATGATTCAAAAAGCTAACCGTGAGGCTGGCGCATTATTTAACGTATTACCCAACTTCCTCATTGGTAAACCATTAGTCAACTTTGTGGCTGAGGTAGAGCGATCGCTCTTTCGTACCAAACTAAATCAGTTGTCCCAATTAGACTCTTTGCAAGAGTGGGAAATAGTTATTTGTCCGCGTGGCGGTGAACCTTTTGATGCAGCGCTGATGGTAGCACCTATCCGCAATACTTCTGGGCTACTAGTTTCGCTACAAATTAGCATACGCGATGTTACTAAGTACAAGCAGGCGAATTTACAACTCCAGGCAATAGCGAGTCAGCTGCTGCCAGAGGCAGCAGCTGTAGAAACTCCTCGTTCGCTCGATGGCTTGCAGGTACTGTTTGTAGATGATGAAGCCGACGCCCGCGAATTTATTACTACAGTATTGGAGCAACATGGAATTTTAGTAACAGCAGTCAACTCTGTTGCTGAGGCACTCGAAGTGCTGGAGCAATTACACCCTGATGTCATAATCAGTGATATCAGGATGCCCGATGAGGATGGCTATGCTTTGATTCGCAAAGTTAAAACACTAGAAGCAGAGAAAGGATGGCAGATTCCTACAGCTGCCTTGACTGCTTATCTTGCAGAAGACAGAGCAAAAGCAATAAAAGCAGGTTTTCAGTCGCATTTACATAAACTTGCAGAGCCAACAGAGTTAGTAGCAATGGTGGCACAGCTGGCTGGACGAGGTTAAATTCAGTTATCAGTTGTCAGATATATTGATAAGTACTTGTGCAAAGTAAATTATCTATTTAGGAAAGGAAGGAAAAGGGAACAGTATTAAGACACAGGAGTTTCAGAAGTTTTGAGAAATAACTAAATATTTATGCTTCGGTACTTAACTGATAACTGATAACTGTTTACTGTTCACTGATAACTGATAACTGAGATATTAGTAGATTTTTCCCAGGTTAAAGATGGATAGCTTAACCAAAGGCAAGAAAGCCGCTCTCGCTGATGTATTTGCAGGCGGTGGCGAAATGGGAGCATTGATGCGATCGCACGATTGGGCAAACACTTCCCTGGGTTTGATCAAAAACTGGCCGCAGAGCCTGAAGACTCTCGTAAGCACAATACTTGCATCTCGCTTTCCCCAAGCCATTTACTGGGGAGAGGACTACATCCAGTTTTACAACGATGCCCTAATTCCCATCTATGGAGCATATCACCCCCATGCCCTGGGACAACCCCTCCGCCAGACGTGGACAGAAGTGTGGGATGACCAGTTTTCGTCGATGTGTGAGGGTGTCAGAAACACGGGTGAAGTCTTCTTTGTGAAAGATCAACCTCAGCTCGTCTTGCGCTTTGGCTACCTGGAGGAAGCCTATTTCACCTACTGCTATAGCCCTGCCCGCGATGAGACGGGCAAGAGCAGGGGGATATTCGCTACCATAACTGAAACCACCCAGCAAGTGATTAGTCAACGTCGCTTGACGATGCTGCGAGAGTTAGCTACGGCGGTCAGTGGAGGAGCAAAAACGCTACAGTCCGCCTGTCTTGCTGCCGCTAATACGCTCAACCCCTACGATATTCCGTTTGCACTGTTCTATTGGGTTGATAAGCAAGGCATTCAAGCAGAACTGGTTGCTTCAACTGGACTCCCGGCTGATAGTATCGTACCCAAAACCATAAATCTCACCGAGCAAGAGGATGTTCGTAGCTGCCCGTTTGTTGAAGTGCTACAAAGTCACGAGCCACAGATGGTTACAGATGTGGTTGAACGCTTCGGGGCATTACCCGGAGTACCATGGCCAGAAAGTCCTCATTCTGCGTTGATTCTACCTATCTTGGGAAGCAACAAAGAAATTGTGGAATGTCTGCTCGTTGCTGGAATCAGCCCCCGGCTTAAGTTTGATTCTGAATATCGCACATTCCTGGAATTGGTTGCCCAGCAGGTTGAAAGTTCCATTACCACTGCTCAGATTTATGAGCAAGAACACCAGCGAGCCGAAGCATTGACAGAATTAGACCGTGTCAAAACAGCCTTCTTTAACAACATCAGCCATGAATTTCGCACGCCGCTAACATTGATGCTCAATCCACTTGAGCAAGTAATTGCCCAAACACAAGGTTCACTCCAGCCCGAACAGCGCGAACAACTGGCGATTGTGCAGCGAAATGCCATGAGATTGCACAAACTAGTCAATACTTTACTTGACTTCTCCCGAATTGAGGCAGGCAGAATACAAGCAGTTTATGAGCCAACTGATTTAGCTGGATTTACAGCCGAGCTAGCCTCAGTTTTCCGTTCGGCTATTGAAACAGCACAGATGCAATTACTCATAGATTGTCCACCACTGAGTGAGCCTGTGTATGTAGACCGCGAAATGTGGGAGAAAATTGTTCTTAACTTAATCTCCAATGCATTTAAGTTCACCTTTGAGGGTGAGATTGCCGTTTCATTACACCAAATTGGTGACAAAGTAGAGCTAAAAATACGCGATACAGGTACAGGCATCAAGAGCGAAAATTTACCCCGAATTTTTGAGCGCTTTCACCGCATACGAGGCGTAAAAGCAAGGAGCCATGAAGGGTCGGGCATTGGGCTAGCTTTGGTGCAAGAACTCGTTCACTTACATGACGGCACTATAAAAGTGGAGAGTGTCTTCGGTAAGGGAATAACTTTCACAGTCACCCTGCCCACAGGCTCATCGCACTTGCCAAGCGAGCAAATTACTGCCGAACGTACACTAAATTCAACATCAATTGGTGCTGCCCCCTACGTCCAAGAAGCGCTGCGGTGGATACCAGAAGGAGGGACTAGGGAAAGGACAAGGGGACAACCAGACAAGGAGACAAGGGGAATAACCAATCCCCAATCACGCCAGTCCACTCAACGGGGGAAACCCCCGCACGTGGCTGGCTCCCCAATCCCCCGCATTCTCCTTGTTGATGATAATGCCGATATGCGCGACTACTTGCAGCGTCTGCTGTTAGAAAGATGGCAGGTAACAGCTGTTGCGAATGGAGCAGATGCACTAAATGCGATCGCCCAGCAATTACCAGATTTGGTACTTACCGATGTGATGATGCCAGAGGTAGACGGTTTTCAATTGCTAAATGCATTGCGTGCCGATCCAAAGACAAAAGGTATGCCCATTATCCTGCTCTCGGCTCGTGCAGGAGAAGAGGCGGCAATTGAGGGTTTGCAAGCAGGAGCTGATGACTATTTGATCAAGCCCTTTTCTGCCCAGGAACTGATCGCCCGCGTAGATTCTCACTTACAAATTATGCGTCTGCGTCAGGAAATATCTTCCAATTGCCTCAAGGATGAGTTTTTAGCCACCGTTACCCACGAACTTCACGCTCCCTTAGCTGCTATCCTGGGCTGGACTCGCTTACTAAGTTCAAAAACCCTAGACGAGACTACTGTTTTACGTGCTTTAGATACCATTGAGCGTAATGCTAAAAATCAGGCAAAGCTGATTGAGGATCTGCTGGATATCTCAACTATTCTCTCAGGTAAGGTTTGCTTGGCTTATCAACCAGTCAACCTCACAGACATAATTGAAGAAGTTATTAATACAACTTCCACAAATGCTCAGGCTAAGAGAATCAATATTATCAAAACGTTACATATAACTTCTACTCATGGTGAGATTTGTGTTTTAGGCGACTTCTTGCGCTTGCAGCAAGTTGTAACAAAATTACTTGACAATGCTATTAAATTTACGCCAATAGAGGGAAGTATAAAAGTTCGACTTGATGCTGATGACTCTTGGTGCTCTATTCTCATCAGCGATACTGGTATCGGGATTGGTGCCGACTTTCTCCCCCGTGTCTTCGATCGCTTTACTCAAGCGGAAGTTCCCAGCCGTCACTCCCCAGGGGGTTTGGGGTTGGGGCTGGCGATCGCTCTTCAACTTGTCCAACTACACGGAGGTACAATTGAGGCAGCAAGTGATGGAATTGGACGAGGCGCAAAGTTTACTGTCAAATTACCGTTGATGATATCAGTAGAGAGTCCTTAAATTTCCCGAATCGAAAAGCATTCAAGCAGATTGAGAAAGCATTTAGGCTTTTTGCTTACAGAAAATATCTTTAGGAGTGCGCGATTTACCGAAATGAGAACTCATTTAAGCATTTTGAGTAAGCAATATGCCATTTTGCTTGCGGAAAACACTAAAATGAGTGCGCGATTTACCGAAATGAGAACTCATTTAAGCATTTTGAGTAAGCAATAAGACATTTTGCTTGCGGAAAACACTAAAATGAGAAAGCAAAATGACATTTTGAGAAAGCATTTAGACAAAACGAGAAAGCAAACAGGCATTTTGCTAAATGATTTTAAAGTTACATTAAAGGAGGAGCAGTAAAAGTTTGGCTTAATAGTATTGATTATCAAGCTACGCTTTAAATTAGAGATATAGGTGTGAGAACTAATGTCGAATTTCGATTTTAAGTTTGCGCTCACTCGAATAAGCTTATTATGAGTAAAGAAGAACAGTTACTAGAATATTGGCGCGAACTCCCCCCTGAAGCGCAAGATAAAGTGATTCAATTCGCACAATCGTTAAAACCCCAGCCGGAATTTGTTCCACAAACTCCCCTTGGCAAAAAGCTATGGGAAATTCGTCAACACGTGAGTTCGACGGGTTGATTTAGGTGCAAAAAAAAGCTGAGACTGGAATTAAGAAGAAAAAATAAAGGGTGTCTCAGCTATGTCGACAA
>NZ_JAUDRH010000028.1 GCF_030381805.1 Chlorogloeopsis sp. ULAP01 | reverse complement strand
GCATGAAAAACCTCACCCCGTCCTGTCGGACACCCCTCTCCTTGCTAAGGAGAGGGGCAGGGGGTGAGGTGACTTTCAAGTCAGAAGGCAGGGGCAGATGGAAGAAGGGAAGAATGCACCCTCACTACCCTCGTTACCAGGTTGAACCTGGTAGCGAGAATTAGAGCCTCTGGCTCTTGTGGATATTCGTATAATTGCAATCTGAAAATTGAGAAGTTATATATTAAAATTTCACAGCAGTCTCAATAACCTCTTGATTCAGAGGTTCAGAGACGGTTATTTATGAGAGCAGTAAATAAAAATTTCTGTTATTTATTAACATTCACTAATTTAATTTATGCTAATCAATATAATGTCAATTATTTTTAACTTAAATATATGCTGAATCTATCAAAATAACTTTTTTGAAAAAGTCAACACCATTTCTAACTTAATTATCATGTATCTATAAGAAATATACTGACATTTATTTCTAGACTTAATGTACTCAAAGCATCGCGAAATCAATTATTCAAAAATTGTCTATTATCTTTTTTATTCAGACTTTATTTATCTTAAAGAGCTTGTTTTTAAAGACTATTGATACTAATTCACAGTCAGAAATGCTACTTTTTTTAGTTAGTTCAAGACGTACATCAGATTTTTTTTAAAATTGCCTTCTACGAACAATATAGCTGATGCCAATTATGCTAGTTTGGTATTAATTCTCATTCTTTAAAGCGGCACGGTCAATTATTGAGTCGATTGAGTAATGACAACTAAAAATCACCTAATACTATCGTCAATTACTAGGTCTATGATTGATCGCATTGACTCGTGAGTTCGGATGAAATGTGGTGTTTGGAGTGTAGCTAATTTGTCAAATATTGATTGACAAAATCTATAGAATAAATTATCTTGGAAGTCGAAACTGCTATGGCATTCATCAAGATCCAGAACGTTGTCATTAACACCAGTCACATTGCCGCAGTTAAGCTAGATAATCAAACTGGCTCTGAAGAAAAAAGCGTTTCTATTCTTTTAGTTACTCCCAAGTTTCCATTGTTCCAGCTGGAAAGCATCTCACCCAATCTCCATCATTATGAATGGATTGAGTTCACAGGTCAAGCAGCTAACGCACTGCAAGACTATTTTAGCAGTTACAACAACGTGATTGACTTGTTGCCAGAATGTCAGGAGTCGAGCGTTGTGTAATATTTTTTATCTAATTTTATCAGACGCGATCGCCACGATTTTTATTAGGTACAGCGTCAACTTAGCGGGGTGACATATACTATTTTGAGTTAATGTCAATACAAGTATTGAACCTTGATGTATAAGATAGTTGCTGCATCACTTCGCTACAGAAATTGCAGTTGTTCTATCAACCCACACTACCAAACATTAGTCTAGTTTTTATGTCTGCTCATTCAATTGATATTGCCTTAACGCAGTTGGAAGAACAGATAAACGATTGTGAAAAGGCTTTGGTGAGGTTTATTGAGGACAAAAAACAGATGTCGGATCAATCAATGACAGTCGAAAAGATTAACAGAAAATTGCAACATAATCCTATTGCCATTATTGGCATAGCTTCTTTATTCCCCCAAGCTAAAAACGTACAAGAGTACTGGCAAAACATTGTTAACAAATTCGATTGCATTACTGATATTCCGTCAACCCACTGGAGCGTAGAAGACTACTACGATCCGAACCCCAGAACACCCGAAGATAAGACTTACTGTAAAAAAGGTGGATTCCTTCCTCACGTTGATTTTAACCCAATGGAGTTTGGAATACCACCAAATATATTAGAAGTTACAGATGTTTCGCAACTGTTAGGCTTGTTAGTGGCCAAACAAGCGATGGAAGATGCGGGCTATGGGGAAAGCCGGGAATTTAATCGCGAAACGGTTGGAGTGATTTTGGGTTCGGCAGCATTGAAACTGGGAATTCCCCTTGCTGCTCGCCTGCAATATCCGATTTGGAGAAAAGCACTTAAAAGTAGCGGCTTATCCGATGAGGATACAGAAAAAATTATCAAAAAAATCCAAAGCGCCTATGTGAAATGGGATGAGAATGCATTCCCCGGTATGTTAGCTAACGTAATTTCCGGGCGCATTGCCAACCGTTTAAACTTAGGCGGAATAAATTGTACAGTTGATGCTGCTTGTGCTAGCTCCTTCGCTGCCCTGAAAATGGCGATTAGTGAATTGGTAGAGCATCGCTGCAATATGATGCTCAGTGGTGGGGTTGATACTGACAACTCAATCACGGCTTATATCAGTTTCAGTAAAACGCCAGCCGTATCTCCTAGCGAAAAAGTTCAGCCTTTTGATGCCAAGTCTGATGGGATGATGTTGGGTGAAGGCATCGGTATGATTGTCCTCAAACGCCTAGAAGATGCGGTACGGGACAATGATAAAATCTACGCAGTCATCAAAGGTATCGGCACATCCAGTGATGGGCGCTATAAAAGCATTTATGCTCCCCGCAAAGAAGGGCAGGTGCAAGCTTTACGCCGCGCCTATGAGGATGCAGGCTTTGCTCCAGAAACTGTCAGCCTGATTGAAGCCCACGGTACAGGTACGATGGCTGGTGATCCGACTGAATTCGCCTCCTTGAGGGACTTTTTCGGAGAAAATAACTCCAAAAAGCATCAAGTTGCTCTTGGTACTGTCAAATCCCAAATCGGACATACAAAAGCTGCTGCTGGTGCGGCTAGTATCATCAAAACCGCTTTGGCACTGCACCACAAGATTTTACCGCCCACAATTAACGTTACCGAACCCAATCCCAAGCTTAACATCAAAAATTCTGCCTTTTATTTGAATACCGAAACTAGGCCTTGGATTCGTTCGGAAGAAGAACCACCAAGACGTGCGGGAGTAAGTTCCTTTGGCTTTGGCGGTACAAATTACCACGTGGTTCTAGAAGAATACGAAGGCGAACACAACAAAGCTTATCGGATGCATAAGGCTCCTGGTGAGGTGCTGCTGTTTGCTTCAACTCCAGCCCAATTGTTGAGCGATTGTGAAGAAGTTTTAAGCCAGTTGCAGTCTGAAGCAGGTGACAAACATTATCTAGAACTGGTAGAAAATTGCAAAACCAAAGAAATTCCTCAAAATGCAGCCAGAATTGGTTTTGTGGCAGAAACTCGTACTGAGGCTTGCAAGTTCCTGCAAATCAGTATCGACTTGCTGAAAAATAAAGCTTCTGCCCCAGCATGGGAACATCCCCAAGGCATTTACTACCGCGCTTCTGGTATGGAGTTAGCTGGAAAAGTAGTCGCTTTATTTTCCGGACAAGGCTCGCAGTACTTGAATATGGGACGGGAATTGGTAATGAATTTTCCCGAACTGCGGCAACTTTATGGCTACATGGATAGCTTATTACGCAAAGATAATTTTCAGCCGCTATCGGAAATAGTTTTTCCCCATCCCGTATTTGAAGAGGCGGAAAAGAATGCCCAAGTGGCAGCATTGCAGCGCACAGAATACGCGCAACCTGCAATTGGGATGTTGAGTGCTGGGATGTACAAATTACTGCAACAATCTGGATTTAAAGCAGATTTTGTTGCTGGGCATAGTTTTGGCGAAATTACAGCTTTGTGGGCAGCAGGGGTGTTAAGTGACGCAGATTATTGTTTCCTGGTGAAAGCTAGGGGGCAAGCAATGGCAGCTCCTCAAGATCCGAATTACGATACAGGAGCCATGCTGGCGGTAAAAGAAGAACTCGCAAAGGTGGAAGGAGTTCTCAAGAATTTTCCACAAGTAGCGATCGCTAATCTCAATTCTCCCCGACAAGTGGTACTAGCAGGCCCCACCGAGGAAATAGCGAAAGTGCGGCAAGCGTTGCAAGAACAGGGATATACTGCTATTTTGCTACCAGTCTCAGCAGCATTCCATACACCCTTGATTGCCTTTGCTCAGAAATCTTTCGCGATCGCCATTAAGAACGTTAATTTCCAAAATCCGCAACTACCCGTTTACACTAACGTCACAGGTAAAGAATATCCCAAACAACCAGCAGAAATTCAAAAAATTCTCGAAACTCACCTCTCGAACTCGGTACTGTTTAAGCAGGAAATCGAAAATATCTATGCGGCGGGGGGTTACTGTTTTGTAGAATTTGGGCCGAGGAACATACTTACTAACTTAGTACGGGAAATTTTGAGCGATCGCCCCCACATTGCGATCGCACTCAACCCCAGCGCTCAAAAGAACAGCGATCGTTCGCTCCGGGAAGCGGCTGTACAATTGCGTGTTGCTGGTATGTCTTTGAAAAATCTCGATCCCTACCAACTGCCACCAGTTATCTCTGAACCTCAGAAAAACAAGGGGTTGAGCGTCAAGTTAAACGGTTCTAACTACGTATCAGAAAAAGTGAAAAAGGGGTTTGAGCAAGCTTTGCACGATGGGCATCAGGTGAAACTACACAAAAGCGAATCTGAGGAAATGGTAGTTACATCAAAGTCTCTGGTGACAGCAACAGCAGCTACTTCCATTTCAACAATACCAGAGAGTAACGGACATAACGGGCATATTGGGTTAAACGGAAATAACGGACATAGTAAAAAACCCGTTCTTGAAGAGGACACGGGGACACGGGGACACGGGGACACGGGGAATGTTTCCTTCTCCGCGTCACCCCCTCTCCGCGTCTCCGCGTCTTCCTCGCCCACTCCCCCCCTTTCCCCCTCCCCCGCTCCTCCCCTCCCTCCTACTTCCTCTCAACCAGCTCTAGGGTCGAAAATGAATGACGTACCAGATAAACTTGTAAATTACCAAAGAGTTTTAGAAAGCTTAGAGTATGCGTTGACGCAGTTTCAACAAAATCAAAGTGAAAATTTACAAGTTCACGCCCAATATCTCAACCATCAGGTGGAATACGCTAGAACCTTTTTCCAACTGGTGCAGCAGCAAAATTCCTTGTTTGCCAAAGGAGAACAATCACCCCAAGCAGCCAAGCTTAAAGGGAGCATCATTGAAAGCTTAGATCGCAGCATGATGCAGTTTCATGCCCAACAAAGTGAAACCTTACGCATTCATGAACAATATCTCCACCACCAAGTAGAGTACACCAAAAACTTTTTCCAAGTCGTCCAGCAAGAGTACGCCCAGCTAGTTGGGGATGGCACTTCTGTTCAGGTAAGCTTACCTATAGCTCAAGAACCCCTGTCATCTTTGAATACAGCGAAAGTAGAAACTCCTGTTCTCCCCATAGCCAAAATCCAGTCAAGCAAGCCGGAACCCGCACTCGTACCCGACATTCCTGCAATCAAAGAAGAAAGTTTTGTTCCCGCCACTACCCAAATCCAGGAAACTAAGCCTGAGCTTTTTGTGCCTGTAGCTACAAATGGCATGAAAGTCGCAAAACAAGAAACTCCGGCTCCTGCCACTACTGAGATTCAAGAAAATAAGTTTCCTGCACCTCCAACGCCAGTTAGCACACCACCTCAGCCAACAGTTTCTCCAGCACCAGCCATTGATGTATCCGACTTGGATCAAAGCCTGCTAGCCATCACCAGTGAAAAAACTGGCTATCCAATCGAAATGCTCGATATGGACATGGATATGGAGGCAGACTTGGGTATTGACTCAATCAAACGCGTAGAAATCATGGGTGCGTTGCAAGAGAAATACCCTGATTTACCCAAGCCAAGTAACGTAGAAGAACTGGCAGAACTGCGTACAATCGGGCAAATTGTTGAGTATTTGAAATCCTTGGTTTCCACTCCTGCATCAGTAGCAACGGTAACTGAAGCAGTTACCACGCCAACAACAGCGGTAGTTAGCAATCCCGAAACTGCATTCATTGAACCTGTATTTAACAATGATTCAACCGCAGTCAGCGAAAATGTAGCGGTTACAGCAGAAACTATCGTCACAGTTGCCGAAGCGCCTGCCCCTTCAGCAGATATCGATTTGAGCCACTTGTCAGACGACTTGTTAGCCATCACTAGCGAGAAAACAGGCTATCCAGTAGAAATGCTAGAACTGGATATGGACATGGAGGCAGACTTAGGTATAGACTCGATTAAACGCGTAGAAATCATGGGTGCGTTGCAAGAAAAGTACCCCGACTTGCCCAAACCGAGTAATGTCGAAGAACTAGCAGAACTGCGTACAATCGGGCAAATTGTTGAATACCTCCAGCGCTTGGCTGCGGGGGCGGAAAAAAAAAAGTACCAGCCTGAATCTAGTGACAAGCCAGACAGCTTAAAGAACAACATCCAGCGTCGCCCAGCCCAACTGCAAATCCTACCTCCACCGGATTTTTGGGAATTTAGTTTACCAGAGGGACACATTATCTTAATCACCGATGATGGTTCCCTCACTACTTCTAAAGTAGCTGAGTTACTGAGCAAGCAAGGGCGGAAAGTAGTAGTTTTAAATTTCCCGCCTTCCCTCGTTCCCGAAAAATCTCCCTTACCACCAGGCATCGATCGCGTTATCTTACAAGACTCAAGTGAGGAACATCTGCAACAACAATTAGCAGCGATCGCAACTAACTACGGCACGGTAGGAGCATTTATCCACATTCACCCCATCTTTCAAGCAAGCGATAATAACACGGTGGCTTACTTCCCAGAAGAAAAAGCAATTGTGAAACAAGTCTTCTTCATGGCGAAACACCTGAAAAAATCCCTCACCGAAGCGGGTAATAATGGACGCAGTTGTTTCTGTACCGTAGCACGACTGGACGGCGCTTTTGGGTTAGAACATGAAGTAAATTATGGAGCGATCGGCGCAGGTTTATTTGGATTAACTAAAACCCTGATTTGGGAATGGCCAAAAGTATTTTGTCGGGCGATCGACCTCAGTCCTAAAATTGATAGTGAGTCCTCTGCACATCATATTATTGCCGAACTTCACGATCCGAATCGATATCTTACCGAAGTGGCATACGGTTCGCAAGGAAGAGTAACTCTCATCAGCACCCCCGACAGATAGCAAAGACGTAACAGAAGACAAAGACATCCGGGGAGACAGAGTAAAAACAATTCGTCTCTGTCTCTCCATTCCCCAATCTAAGTAGCCCTTGCTGAACTGCATACACCAGAAGATATGCCCAAGCCTCAATTAATTACTTATACTGGTCGCATAGTTGATAACAAAAAACAAGCTCCTATTTTAGGAGCTAAAGTTACGTTTGTTTATCAAGGTAATTCAATTGTTTGCTATACAGATATAGAAGGAATTTACCGATTAGAAATTAACACTAATAAAAGTGATAGTATCCATGCAAAATTAACAGTAGAAGCTAACGGATATAAAACATATTACTCTTCTATTAAAGTATCATCTAAGCAAAAAGACCTTGGTGATATTAAACTTTTAGAACCTCATGAAATCAAAGTTATAAATTCTTACCCCGAAACTGACACTTTTATACCGATTCCAATTATAGCAACTATCCTAGCAGGATTATTCATGATTACAATTATTGCACTTCAAACCTCAAATTCCAAAACTCCCGTCAATCGACGTAATGATTCAATCAACATTTATCAACCATAAAATAATTATTCAATGAGAAAACCTAAAAATTAAAATCTCAAATATTCAAATCAATGCTTATCTATATTTTTGCATAATAATAAGTTTATATAAACTTGCACTTAATAAACATCTCTCCCTTCTTCTCTTCCTTTGTGTCCTTCGCGTTCTTTGCGGTTCGTTTTTTTATTTTTTAGTATTTCTTACCACAGATGAACACAAATAATTATAGCTATGTTGACTAGAGGTGGGTAAATAATGCCAAAGAAATAATCATTCTTAAACTAGGATAATCATTTTCCTTCTGCCCTCTGCCGTCTGCCCTCTGCCTTCTTATCTCCTCATACTCAAGTTTTTTCAATTGACTTCATTCTCTAGTCTCTGCGATCGCAAAAATTATGACTACACCAACCCAAATTCGTCCTTCCTCAGTTTTCCTAGTTAGTGGTGGTGCCAAAGGCATTACAGCTAAATGTACTATCCAATTAGCACAACAGTATCCTTGTAAATTTATCCTGCTTGGACGTTCAGAACTTCTAGAAACAGAACCCGACTTCGCTCAAGATTGTTTTGATGAAGCGACATTAAAAAAACGGATCATGGAATATCTTCTCTCCAAAGGAGAAAAACCCACACCCATGAGCGTACAAAAAATATTTAATCAAATTTCTTCAAATCGAGAAATCAAGCAAACATTGGCAGCAATTCAACAAACCGGAGGACAAGCAAAATACATTAACGTTGATGTCACAGATACTCTTGCTCTCAATCAAAAAATTACTAGTGCTGTTGCACAAATAGGAGAAATTACAGGTATTATTCATGGTGCTGGTAACTTAGCTGATAAATTGATTGAAAAGAAAACAGAACAGGATTTTGAAAAAGTTTACACAGCCAAAGTACAGGGATTAGAAAATCTCCTAGCGTGCGTAAAACCAAATCAACTTGAGCATTTAGTCTTATTTTCTTCCGTCACAGGCTTTTACGGTAATATCGGACAATCTGATTACGCGATCGCCAACGAAATCCTCAACAAATCAGCCCACTCCTTCAAGCAAAAATATCCCCAATGTCACGTAGTTGCAATTAATTGGGGTGGTTGGGATAGCGGCATGGTAACACCACAATTGAAAAAAGAATTTGCCAAACGAGGTATTGACATTATTCCGGTAGAAGCTGGAACACAAATGTTAGTTAACGAACTACACCCCGCTTATCACAATACTACCCAAGTTGTGATTGGCAGCCCAATGGTTCCACCAGCTGCACTTTTAGATCCAGATCTGCGCAGCTATCGCATCCGTCGGAAATTGACACTAGAAGGAAATCCCTTTTTACTGGATCACGTCATTGCTGGTAATCCTGTTTTACCTGCTACTTGTGCAGTGTCGTGGATGTCGGATGCCTGTGAAAAACTTTATCCAGGATACAAAGCTTTTAGTAGCACAGATTTTCGAGTATTCAAAGGAATTACCTTTAACGAAACTCTAGCTGACGAATATATTCTCGACTTACAAGAAACATTCAAAAACCTTGATGCTCATGAAGTAAATTTTTCCTGCAAAATTTCGAGTCAAACTCCAGAAGGCAAAACCATATACCACTTCAGCACTAACATTAAACTTCTGCGTGATGTTCCTGCCGCTCCTATTTACGAAAGATTGAATCTGACAGAAGATAACATCATTACCACTATTGGTAAAGATTTTTATCAAACAGGAGAAGCAGCACTATTTCATGGCTCCGCATTTCAACAACTGAGAAGAGTAATAAATATTAATTCCGAAAAAATTACAACTGAATGTTTTTGGCAAGCAATCAACAAAATACAACAAGGACAATTTCCAGCCTACTGGGTTAACGCTTTTACCACTGACTTGAGTACTCATCCTTTATGGATTTGGCTACATCATTACCATCAAGAAATTTGCTTACCAGGGCAACAAGAAAGATACGAACAGTTTGCCAAAACTCCTTATAACGAACCATTTTACGTATCTTGTGAAGTCAAAAGTAAAACACAAACAAGTGTTGTTGCCGATTTCTTTATACACGATAAACAAGGGAAAATTTACTCGCAACTTCTAGGAGGTAGAGGAATTATTTTTCCAGCTAAATTAATGCAGCCGAAAGGTTAGTGGTTAGTAGATAGTAGTTAGTAGGGGCGGATTTTGATGCTAATCTTGCCGTTCAAACTGATAATTTCTCTTTGTTCCCTCTGTGTCTGTTGCAGTTTATTTTCTTTTCTTTGTGTACTTTGTGTCCTTTGTGGTTCGTTTTTAATAACTACGAGGCAGAGCCTCGTATCTCCGTTACTAGGTTGAACCTAGAAACGAGAAACTCTAAACCCTCGTTCCTAGTTACCAGGTACTTTGTGTCCTTTGTGGTTCGTTTCCTTTAATAACTACGAGGTAGAGCCTCGTATCTCCGTTACTAGGTTGAACCTATAAACGAAAAACTCTAAACCCTCGTTACCAGGTTGAACCTGGTAACGATAATTAGAGCCTCTGGCTCTTACCACTAACTACTTCTCCATAAAAAATGATAAATAACAAGGAACAAATGACTATGGAAAAAATTGCAATCATTGGATTTGGATGCTTATTCCCTGATGCTAAAAATCCTGATGAATTTTGGCAAAATCTCATCCAAAAAAAAGATTCTACATCATCTTTGAGTGTTGAGGAAATTGGAGTAGATCCACAAATATTTTTCGATCCAGCTAAAGGGAAACAAGATAAAGTCTATTCCTTAAAAGGAGCATTTATCCGTGATTTTAAATTTGACTCCACAGGATATAAGCTACCACCAAAATTTCTGGAATCTCTAGATAAAACCTTTCAGTGGTCATTGTACGTTGCCAAACAAGCTTTACAACATAGCGGTTATTTAGAGCAAGAATCTATTCTCTCTAGATGCGGAGTCATATTAGGTAATCTTTCTCTCCCCACCAAAACCTCTAACCAATTATTTGCACCGATATATCAGCAAGTTTTAGCACCTGCTGTTCAAGAACTTTTACAGCAACCAGAATTCGATTTAGCTGCTTTGGAATCATCTAAGGAAGCCTCATCTTACAATGCGATGATATCGGGCTTACCAGCAGCTATTATCGCTCAAGCTTTTTCTCTATCAAATATTCATTTTTGTATCGATGCTGCTTGTTCATCGCCACAATATGCTACCAAGCTAGCATCCCATTATTTATGGACGCACAAAGCTGATTTGATGTTAGCCGGAGGTATCAGCTGTGCAGATCCACTGTTCCTGCGGATGCTGTTTTCTGGTATCCAAGGATACCCCGAAGATGATATTAGTCGTCCTTTAGATAAGACGTCGCGGGGAATGCTGACTGCTGAAGGCGTCGGGATGGTGGTATTGAAAAGATACAGCGATGCAGTTCGAGATGGCGATCGCATTTACGCTACTATCTCTGGTAACGGTTTATCTAATGATGGACGAGGTAAGCATTTACTCAGCCCTAATTCTAAAGGACAAACTCTCGCTTTTGAACGCGCCTACCAAGAAGCTGGAATTAGTCCTCAAAATATTGATTACATGGAGTGCCACGCCACGGGTACTTTATTAGGGGATTCCACAGAATTTCAATCTGTAGAAACTTTCTTTGGTAAGTATCAAGCAACTCCTTTACTGGGTTCTGTAAAATCTAATGTCGGTCACTTGCTCACTGCCGCCGGCAGCGTTAGCCTGATTAAAGTGCTAATGAGTATGTCCAAAGGCGTTATCCCAGCAACAATTAACATCACAGAGCCGATGGGAAGTGAAGAAAATGTCATTTCCCCACAACGCATTGTTACCAGTACCACAAATTGGCCTAACAATACACCAATAAAACGCGCTTCAATCAGTGCTTTCGGTTTGGGCGGTACTAACGCTCACATGATTTTAGAACAAGGCAACGTAGAGGAAAAGGGGACACAGGGACACAGGGACACGGGGAACCAAGAGGACACGGGGACACGGGGACACGGGGACACGGGGAATATTTTTGATAATTTCTCCGCGTCTTTGCGTCTCCCCCTCTCCGCGTCTTCTTCCGAGCCTCTCCATCCTGCCAAACTTGCTATTGTCGGGATGGATGCCTTTTTTGGTGCTTGCGATAGTTTAGAAGCTTTTGAACGCAGTATTTATGAAGGCACGCAACATTTTATTCCTCTACCACCTCAAAGATGGCACGGTGTAGAAAAGCAAGCAGAATTGCTGAAAAAATACGGTTTGACAAACGGGGAGCCGCCACAAGGGGCATACATCACAGATTTTGAAATTGATACTGTCTCTAGCAAAATTCCCCCGAATGAACTAGAAAAGCTCAATCAGCAACAACTGTTAATGTTAAAAGTTGCCGAACGTGCTTTGAAAGATGCGGGTATAAAAGAAGGTGCAAATGTCGCAGTTGTGATGGCGACAGAAACACAATTTTCTGTGCATCAATTGCAGCAAAGATGGAATTTATCCTGGCAAGTGAAAGAGGGTTTAATTGCTGGAGAAATTTCTCTGCCACCCGATCAAGTAACTCAATTAGAAACAATTGTTAAAGACGGCATTCACAATCCAGTCGAAAGCAGCGAATATGTCAGTTACATCGCCAACATTATGGCGAGTCGGATTTCTTCGCTGTGGGATTTTACCGCTCCTGTATTCACCATCACCGCCGGAGAGAATTCTACTTTCAAAGTTTTGGAAATAGCACAGCATTTACTAACTACTGGAGAAGCAGAAGCCGTACTTGTGGGTGCTGTTGATTTAGCTGGCACTCTAGAAAATGTTTTATTGCGCAACCAAATGGCTGCAATTAATACAGGCGCAAATACCCTTTCCTACGACCAAAAAACGAATGGCTGGATCGTAGGGGAAGGGGCAGGCGCAGTAGTATTGAAGCTGCATGAAACTGCGAAAAAAACAAGCGATCGCATTTACGCAGTTGTCGATGCCATTAGTTTTGCGCAACAGCAAGATACTGGTTTGGGAACCCCAGATGCTAAAGCCGTAACTCAAGCGTGTCAGCAAGCTTTATTGATGGCGGGTGTCAAACCTTCAGAAGTTAACTATCTTGAAGTTTATGGTAGCGGTGTTGACAAAGAAGATGAAGCAGAAATCAAAGGTTTACTGCAAGCTTATCCTGGTAGTGCCAATGATTTAAGCTGTGCCATTGGCAGCGTCAAAGCAAACATCGGTCACACCTATGTTGCATCGGGAATAGCCAGTTTAATCAAGACAGCTTTGTGCCTTTATTATAGATATGTTCCAGGTACACCCAAGTGGTCTGAAGTTAAAGATAAAGAAGTATGGCAGGGTAGTCCTTTTTATGTTGCCACCGAATCAAGACCTTGGTTTTTAGATAAACAAGCGACTAAAAGAATCGCTGCCATCAATAGCATCGGTATGGATGGCACTTACGCCCATGTCATCTTATCGGAAGAACCCGATCAAAAAGAACGCAATAGCAGATTTTTACAGCAAACTCCCTTTTACTTGTTCCCTATTGCCGGGCGCGATCGCGCTGATATATTTGAACAAATCGACGCCCTCGAAAAGTCTGTCAACAACGGTACTTCTCTAGAACACACTGCCAACTTAGCTTTTGCTAACTTCAAGTTGTGTTCCGATCCTAATTATGTCCTAGCAATTCTGGCACACAACCAAAAAGAATTAACCAAAGAAATCGAAGCTGCCCGTAAAGGTATAAACAAAGCTTTTGAACATGGGATAGATTGGCAAACACCACTAGGTAGCTACTTCACAGCCAAACCACTAGGTAAAAAAGGAGAAGTAGCTTACGTCTATCCAGCTGCTGTCAATTCTTATCTAGGTATCGCTCGCAATCTCTTCCGTTTATTTCCCGAAACCCTCGACGATATTGCGGTTACCAAACTACAAAATCTTGTCGCTGATATCTCCCGTGTCGTATTTCCCAGAAGCTTAAACAAGCTTTCATCCCGGCAGTTAGAAACTCTTGAACAGCAATTCTTAGACGATCCTCTAGCCATCTTCGACGTAGATATGTTGTTTACCAGATTCATCACGCAAATTATGCGAGATGAATTCCAAGTTAAGCCAAAAATGGTCTTTGGTTACAGCTTAGGTGAGACTAGTATGATGTCTGCGGCTGAGGTATGGGATAACTTTACCGAAGGAATAGTTGCTCTACACGCCTCACCACTATTTGCTGACAGGTTATCCGGAGCCAAAAATGCTGTGCGCCAGTATTGGCAAATGCCATCATCTCAGCAATCACCGAACAACGACTTATGGGCTAACTATGTACTCATGACTACCCCATCTCAGTTGAGAGAATACCTCCAACATGAGCCGCGCGTCTTTTTAACTCAAATCAACACACCCGAAGAAGTCGTCATTGCCGGTGAACCAGCAGCTTGTGAAAGAATCATTCAAATTTTGGGCTGCAACGCTTTCCGCGCTCCCTTCGACCATGTAATCCACTGTGAAGCGATGGCTTCTGAGTACGGAGAAATAGCCAGAGTTAACACCTTACCCACCCGGAAAAATCTACCAGACGTTGTTCTCTACTGTGCAGCTGAGTATGGCCCGGTGAAATTGGAAAGTCAAGCGATCGCCCACAGCATAGCCAAAGGTTTGTCACAACCTCTTGACTTCCCGCGCTTAGTCAATCGAGTTTACGAAGATGGAGCCAAGATATTTATTGAGACTGGTGCTGGTAATGTTTGTTCGCGCTGGATTGATAAAATTCTCAGCGACAAAGAACACATCACCATATCTCTAAATAGAAGAGGTTTAGACGACCATAGTGGTATTGTCAAAGCACTAGCAAAACTTGTCAGCCATCAAGTTTCTGTAGACTTATCGCCACTGTACACTCAAGTAGCAGAAACAGTCAAAAAACCCACCCTGAGAAAAGTTACCTTGGGTGGTAAAAGTTTTACTGACAAAATCTTGACTGAAGAGAATAAAAAACTCTTCCAAAACCTAGCTCAAAAGTCTCCGAGTAAAATCCTCCCTCCATCCGAGACTAAGCCAGAGGAAATATCAATGCAAAATATCATGGATAACAGCTTAGAGCCAAAAAAAGAAGTACAATTTCGGGAGTTGGTTGCTAATCATCCCCATCCTACTTATAATTTCAGTCTTTCAAGTTTAAGCGCGTCTCACTATCAAAAGTTGAATGCTAATAACTTAAAGGTTCATAAAACTCATGCAGCATTCTTAAAATCCCGTCAAGAGTTTAGTAAGCAAATGAGCGAGTTAATTCAATTACAACTAGTTTGTGCTGAAAATTTGCTGAGTGAGTAAAGGTTTTTTGAGAGTTATTTTGTAGCATTAAGAGTATGTAGTTAACGAACCACATAGACGCGTCAGCGGCTTCCCGCAGGGTAGGACGCAAAGAGCGCTAAGAATAAGAGTTTGAGATATCAAATTTTCTTACATTCAGCAGCGCCCAAAAATTAATCCTCTCTTCATATCTTTTCTTCGTGTCCTACCCTTACGGGAAGCCGCTCCGCGTCTAACGTGTTCTTTGTGGTTTGTTCTTTCATCTGCTAATCATCAAATCGAGGGATAACTTCCGTGACAACTGTAGATGCAGTGCGAAATAAACAGGATAATGGTATTACCTTTTTTGGCTCTCCCTGCAATTTTAATCAAGTCTGGAAAGGTTCTTTAGATTGTGTAAGTTTTGACTCTAATACCATCAAAGATAAACTCTTAGCATTAGATAAGCCTTGTTATATTGTTAGAGTTGACGGCAGAATTGGTGTTAGTCATGATGGTTATTTGTCTCCTGCTGAAAATACCAAAACAGGACAAGCTGAACTATTGATGGCTGTTCCACCCATCAGTTTGCAACAATTAGGAGACCCGAATTTTCTCTCCTTTCATAATGTCAAATATGCCTATACTACTGGCGCAATGGCTGGTGCGATCGCTTCCGAAGAAATGGTCATTGCTCTAGGGAAGGAGAGAATTTTAGCTTCTTTTGGTGCAGGCGGTTTAACTCCCAATCGCTTAGAAGCAGCTATTCATCGTATTCAAGAAGCTTTACCTCAAGGGCCTTATGCTTTTAATTTAATTCACAGTCCCAATGAACCTGCTATTGAGCGCGGTGCAGTAGATTTATACCTCAAATATGGGATGAGAACAATAGAAGCGTCGGCATTTTTGGATTTGACTCCTAATATTGTTTATTATCGTGCGGCGGGATTAAGTGTAAATTCTGCTAACGAAATTGAAATTAAAAATAAAGTCATTGCTAAAATTTCGCGGCGAGAAGTAGCTACTAAATTTATGCAACCAGCACCAGAAAAAATGCTGCGAGAATTGGTTGCACAGGGTTTAATTAGTGAGTTACAGGCGAATTTGGCAGCAAAAGTTCCCTTAGCTGATGATATTACTGTTGAAGCAGATTCTGGTGGTCATACAGATAATCGTCCCCTAGTTTGTTTGTTACCTTCAATGGTAGCATTGCGGGATGAAATTCAAGCTCAATATTGTTACGAAAAACCTATTAGAGTTGGAGTTGCAGGTGGAATTGCTACCCCACAATCTGCTTTAGCAGGTTTTATGATGGGTGCTGCTTATGTTGTCACTGGTTCAATTAATCAGTCATGTATAGAAGCTGGTTCTTGTCAACATACCAAGCAATTGCTGGCACAAGCAGATATGGCTGATGTGATGATGGCACCAGCAGCAGATATGTTTGAAATGGGAGTAAAACTACAAGTTCTCAAACGCGGTACTATGTTCCCTCTCCGCGCTCAAAAATTGTATGAAATATACAGGAACTATAATTCAATTGAAGAAATTCCTGCTTCTGAGCGAGAGAAATTAGAAAAACAAATTTTCCGCAAAACTCTGGCTCAAGTTTGGGAAGAAACTGTTAGTTATTTATCTCAGAAAAATCCAGAAAAATTGGGTAAGGCAGTCAATAATCCTAAACTGAAAATGGCGTTGATTTTCCGCTGGTATTTAGGATTATCTTCTCGTTGGTCAAACTCTGGAGAAAAGGGTAGAGAAGTTGATTATCAGATTTGGTGCGGCCCGGCGATCGGTAGTTTTAATAACTGGGTGCAAGGTTCTTATCTAGCAGATCCAAATAATCGTCGGGTTGTGGATGTAGCTCAACACATCATGACTGGAGCCGCATTTTTATATCGCATTCAAAGTTTGAAAATTCAAGGAATGCAAATTCCTGATTACTACAGTCAATATTGCCCAGTTCGTTCTACATTGGAAGCGTAAAGATGAAGGCATCAAAAAAGGTTTTAACAGCAGCGGAAATTCAAGCTTGGTTGGTATCTCAGCTAGCGGAAGCATTAAATGTTGAACCAGAGGAAATTGATATTGAGCAACCATTAGATAGCTATGGTTTAGATTCTACTCAGGCGATGCTGATTGTCGGCAAATTAGAAAAAATGCTGGGATTTAAAGTGTCTCCTACACTGTTGTGGCATTATCCAACAGTTGCGACTCTCTCCCAGCGTTTAGGCGAAGAATCAGAAGAATCAGGGGTAAAAGATACTCCCACTGCCAAAAATGCCTCTGTCTCTATAGTTAAGCCTGTCTTGGATTTAAGTGCTGAAGCTGTTCTCGATCCAAGTATTCGTCCTGCATCTACATCTTTTCACTTTACATCTCAACCAGAAAACGTCTTTTTAACAGGTGGTACAGGCTTTTTAGGAGCTTTTTTAATCCACGAACTACTACAGCAGACAAATGCAGATATTTACTGCTTAGTACGTGCTGCTAATTCAGAAGAAGGCAAGCAAAAACTGAAGAAAAATCTCCAAAATTATGCCCTTTGGGATGAAAAATTGAGTTCTAGAATTATCCCTATCTTGGGAGATTTATCAAAGCCTTTGCTAGGAATTAGCCCCCAAGGTTTTGATATGCTAGCTATGAATCTTGATAGCATCTACCATAGTGCTGCCACACTGAATTATGTTTATCCATATTCAGCTATGAAGGCTCCCAATGTTTTGGGAACACAAGAAGTTTTGCGTTTGGCGTGTTTATTTAAAGTCAAGCCCGTACATTACGTTTCTAGTGTAGCGGTTTTTGAATCGCCCTTTTATGCTGGTAAAGTTGTCAAAGAAGATGACAGCTTTGAGCATTGGCGAGGTATTTTTCTCGGTTACTCGCAAACAAAATGGGTAGCAGAAAAATTAGTCAAAATTGCTAGCGATCGCGGATTGCCTGTGACAATTCATAGACCTCCTCTAATTGCAGGAGATAGCAAAACAGGTGTCTGCAATACAGATGACTTTATCAACTTGGTAATTAAAGGCTGCATTCAAATGGGATGTTTTCCAAATGTTGATTATATGTTGGATGCATCGCCTGTGGATTATGTCAGTAAAGCTGTTGTTTATCTTTCAAGACAAAAAGAATCTCTTGGTCAGGCTTTTCACTTACAGCATCCCGAACCTGTTCCTTTAACTAATTTACTTGAGTGGATGGATTCTTTAGGTTTTCCTATTGAAATAATTCCTTACGAACAATGGCAAGCAAAGTTAATTAACGATATCTCTTCTGCTGAAAATCCTCTCTATACCCTACGACCTTTCTTACTAGAGCGCTGGTCAGAAGAACAAATCACTATTCCAGATTTGTATCTACAAAGTAGAAGACCAATAATTAATTGTCAAGCTACCCTAAATGCACTTGCAGGTAGTGGTATCGTTTGCCCGGCAATGGATAACCAATTGTTTATGACCTATTCTGCATACTTAATTCAGAATGGTTTTCTGAATGTTGCTTAGTACAGATTACACAAGTTAGTCTCAAACTAAAAAGCGTCATAACTATTTTTGTATCTTACGATCTCCCTAAGCATCATTATCAGGCAGGATTGCTGGGGGGATCTAATTTATGGCAGCAATAAAGATAATTTGTATATTCATACTCAAGTGTTTATACTTATTTGAGTAGATAAAAGTTTTTTGATAGGTAAATCCCCTATTAAAAAATCTTGCTCACTGGATTAGAAATTTAGGTTTGTTCAAATATTTATCAACGCTAACTCACTTTCTCTGTAGATATGTTTGCTCAAAACTTATCTCAAACATATGCCAATTGACAGATTTCAGATATGATAGGCTCTCTTTAACATTGGCCTGGGGGCATTGAGATTTTCACTTCGATTAGAGCTTGCTTATCTCAGCTGCTCAAACTAAAACATTTAGACTATTTGTAAATTAATTTCTGGTAATTTCTGGAATATTTGTTCGTGAGATTAAGAATAAATACTCTCTGTTGTTACGAAGGATATCTAGATTTATGAACCTTAAAGACAAAACTATTCTGATTACAGGAATAGGTGGATTTATCGGCTTGCGTACTACAGAATTAGCGATCGCCCAGGGAATGTATGTTAAAGGAATAGAAAATGACCCTACGAATGCAAAAATAGCACAGAGTCTAGGTGCAGAAGTAATTGTTGGTAGTGTTTGCGATCCGGTTGTGGCACAACAGGCTTGTCAGGGAGTAGATATAATTCTGCACACAGCTGCCCTCGTCAAAGAAGGAGGCTCACTAGAGGAGTTTCGTAAAGTCAATGTTGGTGGCACCCTCAACATAGCAAGAGCAGCTATAGATGCCGGGGTCAAGACTTTTATTCACCTCTCAAGCGTCATAGTCTATGGCTTTACCTACGCCAATAAAATTACAGAAGAAGGGCCATTCCGGAGTGAGGATAATCCTTACTCTCTAACAAAAATAGAAAGTGAACAAGAAATATTGAAGCTAAACGCACCACCAAATTTTGGTGTAATTATTATCAGACCGACTGCTGTTTACGGGCCAAGAAGTAGCCCTTGGGTTATCCGTCCTCTTAAACTGATGCGCCAAAAACGATTTGTGATGCCTGATGCTGGACGGGGAGTAATGAACCACGTATATATAGACAATTTAATAGATGGAATTTTTCTTGCTATAGAAAAGGAAGCATATGGAGAAGCTTTCAATATCTCTGATGGACAGGAGACTTCTTGGAAAGAATACTACACACGTTTAGCTGAAGTTGGAAACGTGCCTGCACCATCCTCTCTACCAGCACCGATAGTTAAAATTTTGATTCGGTTGGAGTCGTTAAGAATGAAATTTTTGGGTCAAGAACCCGTTATTTTTCCAGCAGCTGTAGATTTTTCTACCAGTCCCCATGCTTATTCACTCGAAAAAGCACAAACTCAGTTAGGTTATAAGCCAAAAGTAACTCTAGAAGAAGGAATGGAACATATACGGCAATGGCTAGAAACCACAGATATCCAGATATAAGGCTTTTCTGAATCAAGGAATGACTCTTGTAGGATGGTACAACAATTGCAAGGGGAACTGGCATCAACAGAAGCGATCGCCCGTAGTTTGGCAATCAGTATTCGGTAGTTACAGAGGGAATTACAAGCCGAAGGCACGTCCCATCAGCAACTTCTAGATAATACTCGCAAAAAACTAGCCCTGCGGCATCTGAAAAACCCAGCCACTCCGATTCACGATGTCGCATTTTTGCTGGGGTTCTCAGAACCAAGTGCCTTTCACCGTGCCTTCAAACGATGGACAGGGCAAACTCCACGAAGTTACCGATTGTCATGTTGTTAATCTGGGACGTATTTGCACTTATTTTGTACGACTAGTTAATGGTCTATACTGGTCATCAGACAAAAACTTTTCAAATTTTACTGCTGGTATTGGTCGGCAGAAAAGAAAACCTTGCATAGCATCACAACGATTTTGACGCAAAAAATCTAGTTCTGCTTCTGTTTCTACACCCTCGGCAATCACCTGAAAATTGAGATTGTGTCCCATCTGAATCAATGCAGTTGTTATTGCTGCTTTCTGATAGTCATTATTAACATTGTGGATAAAGTAGCGGTCAAGTTTTAATTTATTAATTGGTAATTTTTTCAGATACATTAATGAAGATTGACCAGTACCAAAATCATCAATAGCAATTTTTACTCCTAAGGCTCGTAACTCACTCATTGTTGCGATCGCCATATTCATATCTTGTACAATTAGACTTTCGGTAAGTTCTAATTCTAAATAATCTGGCTCCAAATTATTTTGTGTTAAAAATGTCACTATTTTTTTACTCAAATCTGGATGAGTAAACTGACGGGCAGACAAATTAACAGCGATCCGTAACGGAGAATAGCCTGCATCACGCCAAGCTTTATTTTGTTCACATACACTTTGCAATACCCACTCACCAATAGGAATAATTAAACCTGTAGACTCTGCTAAAGAAATCAATTCTGAAGTATCAACAATTCCTAATTCCGGACTCTGCCAACGTAGTAAAGCTTCTGCACCACAAATATAACCTGATTGAAGGTCTACTTGTGGTTGATATTCAATATAAAATTCTCGAAATTCTACTTGTTCTATTGCCCTGCGTAAAATGCTTTTTACAATCAGTATTTCTGAATTTGAAGTATTTACTGATGTGCTAGTAGAAAATTGCTGTTTCAAAATTGCTTGTTTTTGTAGGCGACTATCAATAGCACTTAATAATTCTGCACGAGTAAATGGCTTGGTGATATAGTCATCAGCACCTAAATCCATACCTTGGCGAAAGTCGGTTTTGGTTGCTTTTGCTGTAATAAAAATAAATGGAATTGTTGCAGTTATCGGTTCTTGACGCAATGCTGTTAGTACGCCAAAACCATCAAGTTCTGGCATCATTAAATCACACAGAATTAAATCAGGAGTCTCACTGTGAGCTAACTTAACTCCTATTTTGCCATTAGCAGCGCCAATAGTATCAAAGTCTTCAGATCCTAGTAAATCTAGAAGATTTTCACGAACTGTTTGTTCATCTTCAATCACTAAAATTTTAGTCATAATCTCCGCAATAATTTAATAAATAGGAATTGATGGTTATTCCCTTCTGCCCTCTGACTTGAAAGTCACCTCACCCCCTGCCCCTCTCCTTAGCAAGGAGAGGGGTGTCCGACAGGACGGGGTGAGGTTT
>NZ_JAUDRH010000027.1 GCF_030381805.1 Chlorogloeopsis sp. ULAP01 | reverse complement strand
CCACGTGAAAATAGCTCGGTGCCAGGTTTTTTATTACTAATCTAATCAAAAATGCCTCCTTTACTCATCTACAGGAGGCTTTGGTTTTTTGTACCAATGTCATCGCACTATTTGAGATTGGGTTTTGTCGCTATGTTGCTTTTGTTTTACGCTCTTCTCATTTCTCTGAGGCGATCGCTATGGAAAGTTGGTATGGGAGTCTGTTAATGCTCCAGGATAGCTTCTTTACAAGTTCTAACCCAGCTTTGTAGAGCTATTTTAGCATCTTAGCGTTACAATCACATTGCTAGAGCGATCGCACCTACCATCAAAAATAAAAAAGCAGCTGGAGTAAACCAGCCGCTTGAACAAGACACGAAGTTATTCTATTTACCTCAGCGCCACCCAGTTAAATGGTACGACACCAGCCATCTCTAAAATAGGCACAATCAAATCTTCGCGCTTGACTGCCATCATATGGACACCCTGACACAATTGCCGTGCAATTTGGACTTGCTCGGCGGCAATTTTCACGCCTTCTGCTAACGGATCTTTAGCTTGAGCCAATCTATCAATAATGTGCTGGGGAATATTTACACCCGGGACGCATCTATTAATAAACTGAGCATTTTTTGCCGATTTCAACAAGAAAATTCCTGCTAAAATCGGTTTATTGCAGCCTGCGGCAACTTTATCCATAAACTTTTCTAGCAGTTCAAAATCCGTGATTAGTTGGCTTTGGAAAAATTGCGCTCCAGCTTCTAATTTACGTTCAAATCGTGTTTGTAAACCTGACCAACTAGCACATTGGGGGTCAACTGCTGCACCGGGAAATAAATCCAGTGCTCCATCAGATAAAGGTTGCTCGTTGCAATCAACACCATGATTTAGTTTCTGGATAACTTGTAGCAGGCGTACAGCCTCTAAATCAAATACACCTTTGCATTCCGGATGATCACCTGCTTTCACAGGATCGCCTGTCAAAGCCAAGATATTCCTGATACCGAGAGCATGAGCGCCCATGAGATCAGCTTGCAAACCAATCCGATTGCGATCGCGGCAAGCGATCTGACAAATCGGTTCAATACCATGTTGTAGCAAAATCGCCGATGCGACTACAGAACTCATCCGTAGCACTGCTCGGCTACCATCGGTAATATTGACGGCATGCACCCTCCCCTTAAGGGTAGCCGCCATTTTTAACATATGTTCTGGATTACCGCCTTTTGGTGGTGCTACCTCGGCGGTAATCAAGAACTCACCTGCTTTCGCAGCTGCACGGAAAGAAGTTAAAGGAATTGGATTTCTCGTAGCCAGCATAACAATGAAGTTTTCTTTCATTGGGTACAGCTATAGCACATGTCACCCCATTCAGAAAAGCTCATAATGGCAGAGAGTACCCCATAGCAGTTTTTACTTTTGTAAGAGTGTGGTTTGCGATCGCCTCTGCTTTGTGCTTCCCATGCCGCAATACCGACTCTAAATAGCTTTTGTCGTTTATTATCGCCTCATATTTTTCTTGGATGGGTTTGAGAGCGTTAATTGCTGTTGCTGTTAATAATGGCTTAAATTGTCCCCAGCCCATATCCTGACACTCAGCGGCTACTTCTTCCTTAGTCTTGCCAGCAAGTAACATATATAGGGTTAACAAATTATTACATTCTGGACGCTCAGGATTGTCAAACTCCAAACCACGAATCGGATCAGTTTTGCAGCGCTTAATTTTTTTGTTAATTTCATCCGGAGAATCTAGCAAATTGATCCGGCTCAACTCAGAAGGATCGGATTTGGACATTTTCTTAGTCCCATCTGTTAAACTCATGATCCTTGCCCCTTCCTTTCTAATTAAAGGCTCTGGTAACTTCAGCACTGGTTGATCTGGTTCGGCAAATTGGTGATTAAATCTGTTAACAATATCCCGTGTTAGTTCTAAGTGCTGCTTTTGATCTTCACCCACTGGAACTTTATCCGCTTCGTACAGCAAGATATCAGATGCCATCAGCACCGGGTAGTCCAACAAACCTACACCAACATTTTCACCCTGCTTGAGTGCTTTTTCCTTGAATTGAATCATATCTGTTAGCCAATTCAGAGGTGTGATGCAGTTGAGTAACCAGGTAAGTTCTGCGTGGGCAGGGACATGAGACTGCACAAAAATGGTTGAATAGTTTAAATCAAGCCCGCAGGCGAGATATGCCGCAGCTAGGGTGTAAGTATTAGCCGCCAGTGTCGCTGGATCGTGAGGCACTGTAGTGGCGTGCAAATCAGCTATGAAGAGGAAATTCTCATACTGACTCTGCCCTTCTACCCAGTTGCGAATTGCACCCAGGTAGTTGCCTAAATGTAGATTACCAGTTGGTTGAACACCAGAAAGTATTCGTTGCCTATCAGACATAACGTAATATCAATTCTTGTAGCCTGCTGTCACTCTAAGATACTTAAATTAAAATGCTGTATCCAAATATTCTATGACCTAATCAGAGTATGAATTAATACTGCAATAGCAATAGTTATTTAATACTCACAGGTATGCTAGAGCATGATGAGACATACTTCTAAATACAATAATTCAACAGACATCTTAATATAAATATCTATTTATTTATTATTATATTTGACAATATACATTGATGTATACTATAGTTAGCAAATAAATTATATGCAAAAATTTGATAGTAATGAACAAGCCCATCAATTCACTTTTTCGCTATGCTGGTGGTAAATTTTATGCTCGTAATCTAATTATTAAGCACAATTATTAAGCACATTCCTTCTCATTAATATTATGCAGAACCTTTTGCTGGAGGAGCTTCTATATTTTTTGCAAAACAAAATGTTAAAAAAACTGGTTAAACGATATTGATGAAGCACTGATAAATACATATTTAACTATAAAGGAGAACGCTATCAAGGGAAGGAAGTCTTTATATTAAATTATGATTCAATCAATCTTATACCTGAAAATCCACAACAATTAGTGTTAGCATCCTAGATTCTCTCTAAAAGCTCTTCAAAAAATTGAAGACTTTTCTCAATTTCTACCCAAGCATTTTGGGGAGAAGAAATAGTTTCAGGTGATAATTCTTCAATATTTCCAAAATTAATAATCGGATAGTTGGGAATAAACCCACAGTTATGCTTATCTAAACAAGCTTGTCTTGTACAAGCTACACCATTTTCATCAGATACAGCAATATCTAATGAATATACAAGATAAACTTTGTTATAAACGAATCCCTGCAAAAACGCTTCATTAATTGAAGAGAGTTTAAGCCTTTTTATAAATTGCCTTCCCTCTTTTGTTGGCTCAAATTTATACATCAAATTACCATTTTCATCCTCTAGGGTTTGATAAAAAGCATTTCCTATAGATGTAGTAACTACATTGAAATTTGATGGACGGTATTGATCGCTATGAATTAAGAAATGATTCTGGAGTGACACCAAGCTTTTGTGATATCAACGCTACTTTTTCAGGTGTTTTAGTTGTACGTGAGCGCATACATTTAACCTTTATTAAATAATCACCCCTTTTCTAAGCACCTGTTCTGGAACTTTGTGCAACATTAAACATTCCTTTGTCAGCCAATTTACATTCAACTGATATGATTTTACCAGTCTGATTGTGCCGAATCATAATATCTATGTCATGATTTCCAGTTTGTGCGTTCATCATAGGCTTCGTTATAGTCCAATCTTTAGATGGCAATATTTGCTGTAATTTAGAGTACATGGAAAATTCAATCACCAGTTGATATATTTAGCGAACGGCAGTATTCACAAATATCATTAATCCATTTTTCTTCAATCAACCTCATTTTTCACTAATTCCTTTTAATAATTCATCAACATTCATTTCCAGAGCCTTAGCTATTTTCGCGATATTGATGAGAGTAATGTTCTTTTCGGCTCTTTCAATCATTCCTATATATGTCCGATGAAGACTTGCTTTCTCAGCTAATTCCTCCTGCGAAAGACCTTGTTTTAATCTTTCATCTCTTACTCTTTCACCAAATTTTTTAAGTATCTCAGTCCTCATATAGTTTTTACTAGAACAGGACTAAGATATTAGTAAGCGTCTGCATACTAAAGTTCTACATACTATGATTAGCATCTAGAAATTTTTACTGAATTAAGTAGATTTAGTTTACAAAAGTCGATAAAACTTAAAGTCTGGTCAAACACAGTCGCATTAACCTTGAAAGTAATTAAGTATTTTCTTAGATTCCGGGGTATTTGCATGAAAGCTTTACTACTCTGGCCTATAATGCCCAATTCTTTCTGGTCTTACCAAGAAACACTTGATTTAAGTGGTTTACGTGCTACCAATCCACCATTAGGTTTAATCACAATTGCGGCAATGTTACCTAAGGACTGGGAAATTCGTCTGGTAGATCGTAATGTCCGCCCAGAGACAGATGACGAATGGGTATGGTGTGACATTGTTATTATCTCTGCAATGATTATCCAGAAAAAAGATTTCTGGGAATTAATTAAAAAAGGAGTAGCTTTAGGTAAGAAAGTGGCAGTAGGTGGCCCTTTTCCAACTTCAGTACCGGAGTTTGCCCTAGAAGTAGGAGCGCATTACCTTATTTTAGATGAGGGAGAATGTACCATCCCTATGTTTTTAGCAGCCTTGGCAAAAGGAGAAGAACGAGGTATTTTCCGGGCAACAGAAAAACCTGATGTCACTCAAACACCAATACCGCGCTTTGACTTGCTGGATTTAGATGCTTATCTGGCAATCACAGTGCAATTTTCGCGAGGATGTCCATTCCAGTGTGAATTTTGCGATATTATCAATCTATTTGGTCGCAAGCCGCGCACAAAAACGCCAGAGCAGATGCTGGCTGAGTTAGAAGTTTTGTATCAAATGGGTTGGCGGCGATTAATATTCATCGTAGACGACAACTTTATTGGCAATAAACGCAATGCTAAAGTCTTTCTCCGTGCTTTGATTCCCTGGATGCAAGAACGCAACTATCCATTTATTTTGATCACTGAAGCATCCCTGAATCTGGCGGAGGATGATGAATTAATAGAACTGATGGTGCAGGCCGGATTTACAATGGTATTTATGGGTATTGAGACGCCAGATGTAGAAAGTTTGGTAGGAATTCACAAAGAGCAGAATACCCGCCAGTCCTTAATCGAATCTTGCCATAAAATTACACGAGCTGGATTGCAAATCATGTCTGGCTTTATCATCGGTTTTGATGGTGAAAAGCCAGGAGCAGGACGGCGTATTCAGCAATTTATTGAAGACACTGGTATTCCTCAAGCTCATCTGAGTTTACTGCAAGCATTGCACAATACAGCAATGTGGACTCGCCTCAAGCAAGAAGGACGACTATTAGAAGAGTTAGGAAATTACTTTACTTTCCAAAAATCTCTGATCAACTTCATTCCCACTCGTCCAATAGAAGAAATTGTCAGAGAGTATATTGATGCTTTCTGGAATTTGTATGAGCCGATGCCCTATCTCAAACGCACATTTCGCCATTTTAAAATGATGGAGGGTAAGCGCCCACAGAGCAAACGCTATATTGGTTGGCATGAGTTGCGTCTGTTCCCAAAGATTTGTTGGCGACAGGGTGTCCTTCGCTCGACTCGTTTCCGTTTTTGGTGGCAGTTGCTTGCGATCGCACTTCAAAAACCACATTTATTTTATGACTATTTGGTTGCTTTAAGTGTTGGCGAACATTTTTTCACGTTCCGTCATGAAGTAAAAGCACAATTAGAAGCACAGCTGGAATTTTTGAAGCAACAACAAACAAAAGTAAAAAAAGAAGCAGTCGGTCACCAACTACAATCCATTAATTAATTCTTTGATAATAAATTGAAACAAAAAAACTTGAATTTAAATGGCTTATTCAGGTGTGTTACTCAGTATAACGCACCTTTTTGAATTAATTTGTCATCTGATGACCAAATTATGTACAATTAGTTACCACATAAAAGCTTAATTAGGTAAATCGTTTAGGCTAAAAACATATACTGTAGAAACAATCTACTTTTTTCTATGTGTTAATACTAATTCACAAGTATAAATTAATACTTATTTTGAAAACTATCTAAGTATAAATTAGATTTTTGATAGTTTATGCAGCTGGTTAAACCCATTAATTAATAAAAATACAATTTAAAAGCTTTTTATAGATTGCTAAATAAATAATATTTGTAGTTTTGCTGATTGCAAAACATTTTGTGGCGGCTAAATAGCTAGTCTGTATTGTTAAGACTATGAGTTGATAGGTAGCTGCCTTCTATTTAATAAAACTAACAATGACGAATAAATATGGAAAAAATAGTAGCCACTGGTTTAATAAATGAATTTCAAAATTGTACACAAATACAGTATAGCGGTCAATTACATACACAAAGTGCTAAGGGAGTTAAATGGACTTTTTATTATCGTTTGGGACGAATAGTATGGGTAACAGAAGGAAATCATCCCTTTCGACGATGGCGTAGACTTGTAGCTCAATACTGTCCCAATATTGAGATTGAAAAAATGCAATTATTTTCTCAAGATTTTTCAAGAGATTATTGGGATTATTGCCTACTTGAAAATTTATATGAAAAACAGCAAATTAAGCGAGAGCAAGTTAATTTAATTGTGGAAAATACTCTTGCAGAATTGTTATTCGATTTAGCTCAACAAGCAAATTTTTCCTCCATTAGTTGTGAGCGTAGTCAAAAAGTTATTTTAGAAATGCCGATGAGCTTCACGAGTGCAGATACATCTCTTAAACAGATGCGAGAATCTTGGAAAAACTGGTCAGAAGCTGGTTTAGCAAATTTTTCTCCTAATTTGGCACCAATATTAATAAGACTAGAGCTACTTCAAAATCAGGTTAGTTCTGGTGTATATAAAAACTTTGTCACTTTAATTAATGGCAAGTATACTCTTCGTGAATTAGCCCTAAAGATGAAGCAGAATGTTTTGCCTGTTACTCGTTCATTGCTCCCCTATATCCTCAAAGGAACAATTGAGCTAGTTGAAATTTCTGATTTACCTTTACCAATGATTGAGGTTAAAAATCAGTCTATAAATAGCAAAGCCGAGACATCAAATATACCACTTGTTGTATGTATAGATGATAGTTCTCAAGTCTGTCAGTTAATGGAACGAATTCTCAAGCCTTTAGGGATGAGATTTATTCAGATTCAAGATGCATTACAAGCTTTATCAATTCTAATTGAGCATAAGCCAGACATAATTTTCTTAGATTTGATTATGCCAGTCGTTAATGGTTACGAAATTTGTGCTCAACTACGACGTATTTCTTTATTTGCCAACACACCTATAATTATTTTAACTGGTAGCGATGGTCTTTTGGATAGAGTGCGAGCTAAAGTTGTTGGTTCAATAGGTTTTATGACCAAACCAATAGTAACTGATAAGGTGATGGATGTAATTAAAAAGTACGTTCCAGTTTCAGCAAAAATATAATTCATTAGTAATTTTACTGAAGCATCCGCTAATTTAATAACACAAAATTAAATAGAACAATCATGTTAGATGTTTAATTTCATAAAAAATTCAGAAAACTGAGTTTTTTAGTTACCGTTGCTCAGTGATAATTACAGGTCATAAATATGAATACAGCTTTAGTTGTTGAAGATGGCTTTACTGATATGGAAATTATTAGCAAGTATTTACAGAATCAAGGCTATTACGTAATCAAAGCTAAAAGTAGTGACGAAGTTCAAACAATTATCAATCAAAATCAACTGAATGTAATATTTCTAGATGTGATTTTGCCGGGTAAAAGTGGTTATGAAATTTGCCGTGAACTAAAAAGTGATCCTAAAACTAGCTATATCCCAATTATTATGTGTTCAACAAAAAATAGTGATGTCGATAAAATGTGGGGTACTATGCTTGGCGCTGATGCTTATATATCTAAACCAATTAATCAGCAAGAATTAACTACAACTTTGAGCCAGTTAATCAAATAATTATATTATAAAAACTTCTATATCTAAATTATTAATTATAGTTATTAAAGGAGTTTTTAACCCACAACTTTATAAATTTATGATCAGGAGGAAATTCTTTGAGTTCGGGACAAAAGTTTTTAAGTTTTAATTTAGGTACAAAGAGCATAGCTGTAATTTTATTACAAAATATTACAGAAATATTGCAAGTATCATTAACAGAAATATGTTGTATTCCTCAAATGCATAGTTCTGTTTTTGGTATTTATAATTGGCGTGGAAATATCTTTGGTTAGTGAATTTAGAAGAGTTACTTGGTTATATACCTCTTAAAAAAGAAGTGAATATACTCTCAAAAATGATGGCTATTATAGTAAAAAATGAAGATAAATACTTAGGATTATTACTACGTCAAATTATGGACATTGAATACTTAGATACCAATAATATAAAACCAACTAATCCTGAACTATTTTCGTTAGATATTACACATTTATTACATGGATACTTTATTAATGATAAAGAGGAATTAATTATTAATTTGAATGCTAATGCAATCATCCAATCGCCCATATTGAATATTCATAATTAATAAGATACTTAGATATTTGAAATTGACAATATTATTTTTTGAATTTAGATCTTGAGGTATTGAAAATGACAAGTGTATATAAAGAAAGTAAAGAAAATTTTCCTCATAATGTTGATGGTGAACATTGGGTAAACAATAATGACACTATGAATTTAGTAAATTCTATTGATAGTATCGAGCAGCAATTCAAAAATTGGCGGCAGCAGTTGCAAGATATTATTCAAGGAATGCGACAAGTTTCAGATATTGATAGATTATTTAAATTTGTCGCTAGAGAGATTAGGGAAAAGTTAGCTTGCGATCGCGTTTTAATTTATCGTTTTATCTCTGCTGAAACTGGGACTGTGTTAGTAGAATCAAAAACATCAGGTTGGACTCCTGCAATTGGTGAAAATATTTCAGCTATTGCCTTTGGTTTAGCTACTAATAAAGAGTATTTAGAAACTATAATTGTTAACAATACAACAGAGGTAGATATTACTCCCTATCAATTACAACTGTTTGATAAATTTCAAGTCAAAACTAGTTTGAGCCAACCAATATTTGTTGAAGATAAGGTGTGGGGCTTGCTGGTAGCTCATAATTGTTTAGCACAAAGGCAATGGCAAGAGGTAGAAATTACCTTACTATCTCAAATTGCCACAGAGTTGACTTACAGATTGCAGAGTTTTGAATTCCAAAGCAAATTACAACAGCAACAACAGCAGCAGAAATCATTAATCAAAGTTATTGACAAAATTCGACAAGCATCAGATGTCGATACTATTTTCAAAACTACTACTCAAGAAGTACGCCAATTATTACAATGCGATCGCGTTGCAGTCTACCGTTTTAATTCTGACTGGAGTGGTGCATTTATCGCTGAGTCTGTTGCGAGTGGTTGGGTGCAATTGGTAGGCTCAGATATTAAAACTGTCTGGGAAGATACTCACTTGCAAGAAACCCAAGGAGGGCGCAATCGCTATCATGAAACTTTTATTGTTAATGACATTTATCAGGTAAAGCATACCTCCTGTCATATCGAAGTTTTAGAGCAATTTGAAGTCAAAGCTTATCTTAGAGAACCTATTTTTAAAGATCATCAACTGTGGGGATTAGTGGCAGCATATCAAAACTCTGAACCACGTCACTGGGAAGAGTTTGAAGTGAATGTCATGACTCAGATTGGTGTGCTATTAGAAGTAGCCATACAACAAGCAGACTCCTTAGCAAAACTACAAGTACAGTCACAAGAACAACAATTGTTGATCGAGCGGGTGCAACTCATGTCCAAAATTTTTGAGCGCATCCGCGAATCTTCAGACTTAGATACAATTTTCCGCTCAACGGTAAGGGAAGTTCGCAGTTTGCTTAACGCTGAACGAGTAGCAGTATTCCGTTTCATTCCCGAATCTGGTTACAACGATGGAATCTTTGTTGCTGAAGACGCGCTTCCTGGATATTCCTCAGTTCTGAAAGCACAGATACACGATCATTGTTTTGGAGAACAGTATGCTGTGGGCTACCGCGAAGGTCGAATTCAAGCTGTTGCCGACATCCATAATGCCAATTTTACTCAATGCCACATTGACATTCTTACCCAATTTCATATCAGAGCTAATTTGATTGTGCCGTTGATTAAAGGAGATGAATTATGGGGTTTATTGTGTATCCATCACTGTAGCGCCCCACGAGAATGGCAGGATGAAGAGATTACTTTAGTTAAACAAATCGCCGAGCAGTTTAGCATCGCCCTACAAAAAGGGGAATACTTGCAACAACTACAAACACAGTCGGCACAACTTGCAGAAGCAGCCACTAGAGAAAAGGCAGCCAAGGAATTGTTGCAAAAAGGAGCAGTGCAGCTACTAGCAGCAGTTAGATCGGCTCTCAATGGTGATTTAACAGTACGCGCGCCGCTCACCGAAGATGAATTAGGTACGATCGCTGATGCCTACAATAATACTCTCCAAGCTTTGCGTCAAATTGTCATCCAGGTACAAGCTGCTGCCCAACAAGTAGCAAGCACTTCTCGTCGCAGCGATACTTCTTTGGGAGAGCTAAAGAATTTAGCAAATTTACAGTCTACGGAAATAACTGAGGCATTAGGAGAGATTCAGCAAATGCTAGACTCTAGCAAAGCTGTAGCAATTAGCGCTGATTTAGTACAAATAGCTGTGCAACAAGCTAACCAGACAGTAGTCTCTGGTGATACAGCAATGAACTCGACTGTAGAAGCAATTCAAGCAATTCGCGAAACCGTTGCCCAAACTAGCAAAAAGATTAAACGCCTCAATGAATCATCACAAAAAATCTCGAAAGTAGTGAGTTTGATTAGTAACTTTGCGACACAGACAAACGTACTAGCGTTGAACGCAGCTATTGAAGCTACCCGTGCTGGCGAATATGGAAAAGGCTTTGCAGTAGTAGCTGATGAGGTTCGTTCTTTGTCTCGCCAGTCTGCGGCTGCGACGATTGAAATTGAAAAATTAGTCCAGGAGATTCAAACAGAAACTGGTGAAGTTGCAATGGCAATGGAAACAGGTATTAAGCAAGTTGTAGAAGGTACAAATCTTGTGAGTGAAACACGCCAAAATCTGAACGCTATGGTTGCCGCAACTGCCGAAATTACTAAATTGCTACAACAGATTACTGAAGCAACCCAAACCCAAACCTTGCAATCTACATCAGTAACAACATCAATGAAAGATGTAGCAGAAATTGCAAATAAAACTACTACTGAAGTGAATGAAATTGCTGCTATTTTCCAACATTTATCAAACATGGCCCAAGATTTATTAGCAAATGCCAGTAAGTTCAAAGTCGAATAAATTAGGGACTAGGGACTAGGAAAGAAGCACCAGGAGCAGAGGGGTAAAATTATTCTCCACCTCCCCGCGTCCCCATGTCTCCGTATCCTCTTTTCCCAATCCCTGCTCCCCGTTTGTCAAATATCAAAAATTAAAAATTGAACAATCAATATATGATTACCGATTCTTATATTCGCGAACAAGGTTATATCTACTTTCTAACTGAAGCTCCAGAATTACTACAAATTATTGAGCAAGAGCTTTTTAGCCTGGAGGAATATAGTGTTACAAAAGTGCATAATTTAATGCGAGCTACTCATACTTTAAAAGGAGGTGCTGCTAACGTTGGGCTAGAATTGATTAACAAGATTACCCATTCATTAGAAGATGTATTTAAGACTCTTTACAATCCTGATATAGAAATTGATAATGAATTGCGATCGCTACTATTTCAAGCTTATGAGTGTCTTCAAATTACCTTAGTTGCAGAACAGAGTCAAAGTAATATTAATAAGGATGAGATTTTACAGCGAGCAACTTATGTTTTTGCCCTGTTGCAAGAAAAATTAGGAGATGCTTTTGGTGCTGATACTCATATTCCCACATCTGAGGAATTAGGATTTGATATTGTCCTATCTATTTTTGAAACTGGAGTAACACAACGCCTAGAAAGTATTGCCGAAGTAATTAAAGCTCCATCAAATACTCTTGAACTAGCTGATACATTACGCTCTCATGCTGAGATTTTTCTCGGCTTGGCAGAATCTTTAAACTTACCAGGCTTTGGAGAAATTGCTCAGAATATTATTACCGCACTTACAGTTAATCCCAATCAGGCACTCAAAATTGGAGAAATTGCTTTTGCAGATTTGCAACAAGCTAGAGATAAGGTAATAGCAGGCGATCGCACTCGTGGTGGAGAATCTTCCTCTGCTTTGCAAACATTAACAAAGGTTACGAATGAAATCACAAATAAAACCAGTGATTTATCTATAGAACTTGTAGATGAAATCGTCACTAAATCTATCAATAATACCTTTTTGAAAATAGAATTAGAAGAATTCTATAATTTTATAACTAATAGTAAATATCGGAAAAAACCTTTAAAGCCAGTACTTGCTAAATTTTACCTAGCAGTCATTCGCTATCTTTTAGGTTGGTTTAATCATTATCGAGAAATACCAACTCAAGAGTTTAGCTTATCTCTATTAATTCCTAATTCTCTGCCAAAAAATACTATTAATTATATTGAAAATTGGTTAAAAGATTTTTGGGAGTTTTTGCCAAACCCAGAAGAGAGCTATAGTCTTTGTTTGTATCGCCAGGGTGCAATCATGAATATCTTACTGGCGATCGCTAGATTTCAGTACTCTACTGACACCAATAATCAAGTAATTCAAACCCTCAAAAGTAAAGTTGACGAATTAGCAAAACAATATAAACTATGTTCCCCTCTAACAGCTCAAGAAAAAAATTGGATTAACAATAACAAGTTAAAAAACCTACTGGCGGTCAAAGAAATATCTACCTTTACCTCTTCGCAAACAATCAATCCTTTATTAGAAGCAATATGGGGACAAGCAGAAAGTCCCACCCCTGATCATCAATTACTAACAGATGTAGCAGAGATTGAAACATTTCATTTCACAGAACATCCTGAACAACCAAATATTATTGCGCAGTAAACAGAAGAAACACCTGAAACAATGATTGAAGTTATTCCTGAACTCAACATTATAAAAAATATTCAAAATTCAGAGCCAACTTCTTCTTTATATAATGAAAAAGCACTTCATAGTTCATCTGTTAGAGTAGATATTAAAGCATTACAAAGCCTTAAATATCTAGCAGGAGAATTACTTATTTTCCAAAAACAAGTTGCTTTGAATGACGAGAATATTACAGAATTAATTGAAAATTTGTTCCAACAATTAGCTAGGCATCAAGAGAATTTAAATAATTTAAGAGAATTGCCCCTCAAAACGCAAAATCTTGCTAATAAAGGAAAATTGCAAAATGTTGCAACAGTAAATTTTGACTCTTTAGAAATGGATGAATATTCAGAATTTAATTTAGTTTTACACGAAGTTTTAGAAGAAACACTACAACTACAAGAAACAGTCGATTCTATTAACTTACTCATTAAGCAAGCACATCAAATTAAGGACAAAAAACAGCGTTTAGTGCTGAGTATGTTAGATAACTTGGTGACAGCAAGAATGTTACCTTTAGGAAAGATTTTAAATCGCTTTCCCCAGATGATAAAAAACTTGGGAAATGTTTACGGCAAAAATGTAGAATTGAAACTTATCGGCACAGAGGTGCTAATCGATAAAGCGATCGCCGAAAAACTTTATGAGCCATTATTACACTTAGTGCGTAATGCTTTTGACCACGGCATAGAAACTCTGCAAGTTCGCAGTGAAAGAGGTAAATCAGAACAAGGTTTAATTGAAATTTGTGCCTATCATCAGGGTAGTCAAACATTAATTGAAGTGCGGGATGATGGTCAAGGATTGAATTTAGAAAAAATTCGTGCCAAAGGGATTGAGCTTGGACTTTTACCAGTTAATAATACTACAAATACAGAAAAATTATTAGAGCTATTATTTGCACCCGGATTTTCTACCGCAGGTAAAGTCAGTGAAATCTCTGGACGCGGTATCGGTTTAGATATTGTTCGCTCTCAACTAGAGGCATTAAATGGTTCAATTGCAGTTCAATCTGTATCCAACCAAGGAACAACATTTACACTCAAACTTCCTTTTTCTATGACTACTGAACAATTAATGATTGTCCAAGCAGGAGATACTGTTTATGCCTTGCTTTTAGATAGTATTGAAAAAATCTTACTTCCTGATACAGACCAAATCAAAGAATTGGAAGGTAGAAAAACTTTGTATTGGAGTACAGATCAGGATGAATGTATAGTTAGCATACGGCAATTGTCAGAACTAATGCAATACAATAGTTCATTCAACCGAAGTAGTCTATCATCTCATCGGCTCACAAACAATGATATCGGGCAAACGAATAAATCCGTACTTTTGCTTCGTCGCCATCGAGAAATTTTAGGTTTAGAAGTTGATCAAATCATCGGCGAGCAAGAGTTAGTAATTAGACCTTTAGGCAGTGCGATCGCTCCTCCTAAATATGTTTATGGTTGCACGACATTAGCAAATGGCACCCTTATTTTAGTGATTGATAGTCTTATGTTGTTGGAGTCTCAACAGATGCAAGTAACAGTTGAGATTGTAACTTTACCAATAGCCCATTCACTCCATCAAAAAGCCCTGCCCCTATCTGGAATCACTGTTCAATCCCCACTGCTACCAGCTGCTTCTGATTCCACAAATTCTTCAACAACCGCAATCAATCAGTCTCTAGAACCACATTATAAAACAGCAAAAGTCATATTAGTGGTTGATGATGCAATTAGTCTCCGCCAAACCCTTTCTCTAACTCTCCAAAAATTTGGCTATCAAGTACTACAAGCCCAAAATGGTATAGATGCTTTAGAAAAATTACAGCGACATCCTGAAGTTTCGCTCGTAATTTCTGATCTTGAAATGCCAAGGATGAACGGCTTTGAGTTATTAAACAATGTTCGGCAAAGCTAAAATTTAGCAAACAAACCAGTCTTAATTCTTACTTCTCGTAGTGCTGATAAACATCGTCAACTGGCACAAGCATTAGGTGCAACCGCTTACTTAACTAAACCTTATTTAGAGCATGAATTTCTCTCTACTGTTAATAATTTAATGAATAAGGATATTGATGATATTAGTAATTTAGCTATGAGTAATTAGTTAGTAGATAGTAGTTAGTAGTTAGTTATTAATTGCCAGTCTTCCATTAGCCATTAACTATTAACCATTAACTATGTACAGACGCACCAAACAGCCCGTCTCTAACCAATGACTAATGACTAATGACTAATGACTAATCTTCCAGTGATTTGGCTGGTACTTCAACTGCTGTGACATCAATCGTGCCTTCTGGTGTAAAGCGTTGAAAATGTCCCTGTTGCACTGACAAAAGCTCCCCACAGTTAGGACATTGTAACTGCGTCTTATTTAAACCCGTAAACTCATAATCACACACGGGACAGTGATCGGTAACTAGGTTACGTTGCAGCCACCACCGGAATCCAAAAAACGCAAAAATGGGTGCTAACAAAAGTAGCCCAACAATAATCAGCAAGGAATTAACCAACCAACCTAAGCCCAATGACCCTAGCAACCATATAACTGCTATGAATATAAGCCAAGGACGGAGATGATACAGGTTCCACTCAAAGGTTTTAAAGCTCATTTCTTAAGTATCGTCTTGCTCTTTCTCTAGGATAGCGAGTTTATGCAGTAGTCTCTAGTGTAAGAGGCAGAAGGTTGTAAAGCTAATCAGACGTAACTTTTTTGTCTTTTTGAACTGTATTTCTTGACTGCTGTTGTACATAAACCAGTAATAAATTTTTCTATTACAGAATTAAGCGCTAAAACCAATGATTATAGTAGCTTACGTAAAACTTACAATATATTAGTATATTTTATAACAAATATTTTTGGTTGCAGCAAAGTTTAAGAAATGTTATGTCAGTGTAAATTTTTAGTGAAAAATGTAACTATATCTATCTAAAGGGGTAAAGTAAAAAATAGTTAAAGAAGTATACACAATCAACTCAAAAGATGATCCTGTTTTTATTGTGCGAACTATAAGTGCTAAAACATTTTTCAGTAAATATATTTAAATAACCGCTATCAATAACTAGCATTTATACAAACTTATAAAAGCAAAATCACAGCCTTCCTATTCTGGTGATATACATAGTGATACACAAGCAACATGAGGTGACTTGTCAAAGCTTCTTGAAATGACGGGATGTTTAGCTTGGTTTCTTTGGCAGTTTATACAACTCTGGCAATGGTTTTAACTCGTGGCAAGGTATACGCAAATCAGCATCAGCTAAACAATAACAAAAACAAGTTGTCATCTGCGATCGAGGAAAATATCACTAGTTGTAAGGATACGAATCGAGACTTACGACAAGAATATAAGCAATCAATATTAGAACAGCAAGAACTATTTTTCTCCTTAGCAGAACTTAGCCCATTTCCTGTTGTGGTTGTATGTATTGAAAGCGGCAATATTCTATTTAAAAATCAACTTTTAGATTCTTTATTTGGAACAGATTCATATAAAAAGCTAGATAAAATAACTTCTGAATTTTATGCTCATCCTGCTTTATGGACTCAATTGACTAACAAGCTTTACAGTGGTGAACCTGTTAAAAACTTTGCAGTACAGTTTAAAAAATTTAATGGAGATATTTTTGAAGCCTTTATTTCAGCTAAAGTTGTTCACTACGAAGATAAATTAGCAGCACTGTTCATATTCAATGAGCAGCCCCCAACAAAACATATAAATGCCTTACTTGGGGATACAACTGAAGATATAAATACTCAAGCAGAGCCAGAAAATATAAATTCTGCTTTTGTGACTACCAAAGGTTCTACAATTCCAAAGTTAGCAATTAGATACCAACATTTAAAGGCACGCTTACATTTGATGGAACGTGCGCTTTCGGCTAGCAGCAATGGAATTATTTTGACAGATGCGAATCAACCAGATAATCCCGTCATTTACGTTAATCCAGCCTTTGAAAAGATGACAGGTTACTGTGCTTGTGAAGTCATTGGACGTAATTGCCGCTTCTTACAGGGAAATGAACGGGATCAAGCAGCTGTTGAGGAATTACGTACTGCCATTCAAGAACAAAGAGAGTGCCACGTAATTTTACGGAATTATCGCAAGGATGGGACACCATTTTGGAACGAACTCTACTTAGCTCCCGTGTTTGATACCTCTGGCTGCTTAACTCACTTTATTGGCGTTCAAAACGATATTACTCAGCGCTTGAAGACGGTTGAGGCTTTGCGAGAGCGAGAAGAACAGTATCGTAAGATTGTGGAAACTGCAACTGAGGGAATTTGGGTACTCGATAAAGACAATAAGACTGCCTTTGTCAACCACCAAATGGCAACGATGTTGGGCTACACAACTGAGGAGATGCTTGGTAAAACGCTGTTCTGTTTTATGGATTCCGAAGGACTAGCGATCGCCACTACTCTGCTTGCACGTCGTCATCAGGGCATTAACGAGACACACGATTTCAAATTCCGTTGTAAAGACGGCTCAGATTTATGGGCAATGATTTCTTGTGCACCATTGTTAGACGAGCAAGGAAATTATGCTGGAGCGCTGGGGATGGTTACTGACATCACCGATCGCAAACGCATGGAAAAAAAGTTAGTCTGTCATGCCTTCTACGATGCTCTTACTGGATTGCCCAACCGAGTTTTGTTTATGAACAGACTAGAGCAAGCGATCACACGGATAAAACTTTACCCAGATGACCTGTTTGCTGTATTAATTCTAGATCTTGATCGTTTTAAGCTCGTTAATGATAGCCTTGGGCATTTAGTTGGCGATCAACTACTAGTGACAATTGCTCAACGACTCCAAAGTTGCCTACACCCTGACGATAACGATACTGTAGCTCGCTTAGGAGGAGATGAGTTTACTATCCTGCTTTCTCACATTCAGTCTGTTGATGACGCAATCCGCGTAGCAGAAAATATTCATCAAGTACTAAAGTCACCATTCAACTTGAATGGATATGAAGTATTTACAACTGCCAGCATTGGTATTGTCTTAGGTACAGCCAAGTATGCTCAAGCCGCAGACTTGCTTAGAGATGCTGACACTGCCCTTTACCATGCCAAAGAGCAAGGTAAAGCTTGGCATATGGTTTTTGACACTACCATGTATGACCGAGCAGTTGCACTTTTGCAGTTAGAAACCGATTTGCGATGGGCAATTGAGCGACAGGAGTTGCAAGTTTTCTATCAACCAATTGTGTCAGTTGCCACAGGTAGGATTATGGGATTTGAAGCACTTGTTCGCTGGCAACATCCAGAACGAGGGCTGATTCCTCCTACTGAGTTTATTCCAGTAGCAGAAGAAACTGGACTAATCGTGCCGATTGGTAGATGGGTATTACGCGAGTCTTGCCAACAATTACGACAATGGCAGTTACAATTTCCTGATCTTAAGCCTTTAAGCATTAGCGTTAACCTTTCTGGCAAACAGTTTGCCCAACCTTATTTAGTTGAGCAGATCGACCAAATTTTACAAGAAACTGATCTTGCTCCCGGCAGTTTAAAGTTAGAAATCACCGAGAGTGCAATTATCGCAAGCCCTGAAAAAGCCGCTACTGTTCTTCGGCAATTGAAAGCTTTGGGGATGCAATTGTGTATTGATGACTTTGGCACAGGTTACTCATCTTTGGCTTATTTGCACTATTTTCCGATTGATGTTTTAAAAATTGACCGTTCCTTTGTAGCTCGAATTGACAATGGTGGTGAACAATTAGCAATTATTCGAGCCATTATTACCTTGGCTTGTAACTTAGGAATGAGTGTAGTTGCTGAAGGAGTAGAAACAATGAATCAGTTGGTACAACTAAGGTTATTAGAATGTGATCAAGCACAGGGTTATTTATTCGCACAACCTTTGAATAGCGAAAAAGCAAGTGTTTTGCTAGCTGCTCGACCAAAGTTTTAGATTGGGGACTGGGAAAAGAGGACAGGGGGACAAAGAGGTGAGGAAGGTGAGGAAGGTTAGGAAGTAATAAGAGTAAACTCTTCCCCATCTTCCCTATCTCCCTCATCTCTTCCTTTTCCACTTCTCTTCCTAATCCCTAGATAAGCGTTGCTGGTAATAGCCCACTATTTTTTCAGTTACCTCATTCACTGAAAGACCGTCAGTGTTAACTTCAATAGCATCAGGTGCTTTCTTTAAAGGAGAAACCTTGCGGGTACTATCTTTCCAATCCCGTTCGGCAATATCTTTTTCCAGTTGCTCTAAAGAAATTGTAGATTGGCTTTGTTTTTGATAGTCTTTAAGGCGACGACGTGCTCGTTCTTGTACAGATGCAGTTAAAAATATTTTCACTTCTGCATCAGGGAAAACATGAGTACCAATGTCCCGCCCTTCTGCAACTAAACCGCCTTTTTTACCCCAGTTTTGCTGTTGTTTCACTAGTGCTTGCCGCACAGCAGTTTGTGCTGCGATCGCTGAGACTTTGGATGTTACTTCTAGGGAGCGAATTGCTTGAGTAACGTCATGATCGTTAATCGAAACTCGCACAGGAGATTGTAAATCCTGACTAGGAGCCAGTTCGATTACACATCTATGAGCTAATTGGGCGATCGCACACTCATCATCAAGGGCAATTCCCTCCTGCAAAACTAGCCAGGTAATAGCACGGTACATTGCTCCTGTATCCAAATAAACTAGACCCAGTTTTGCCGCTACTTGGCGAGCAACGGTAGATTTTCCGGCTCCAGCAGGCCCGTCAATGGCGATGATTGGTTGGCGATCGCGTAAAATAATATTGTCAATTAAACGTGTAGAACCAAGACGAGCTGCGATCGCGAGCATTCCTTCCTCCTCAATTTTTTCTAAAGGTATCAACGTAGTCGGTTCAACCAATTCAATATATTCCACAGACAAAGAACTGGCGAGTGCGAGTTCTTGTTGTACTGTTGATATCAGCGTTTGAGCATGACGTTCTCCGGCATGAAACTTGGTGGCTGCTCTCTGTAAACTGCGATACAACATCGTTGCTTGCTGTTTTTCCGTTGCACTTAAATATTGGTTGCGAGAACTCAAAGCCAAGCCTGATGCCTCCCTTACCGTTGGACAAGCAACAATCTCGATCGCAAAATTTAAATCAGCTACCAGCCGTCTAATAACAGCCAGTTGTTGCCCATCTTTTTGACCAAAATAGGCTCGCTCTGGCTGTACCAAGTTAAAAAGCTTAGTCACAATCGTGGCAACACCTTGAAAGTGGCCTAGCCGAAAACGGCCACACAAACCTGAAATCATAGCAGATGGCGGAATGACTTGTGTAACCTTTAATTCTTGTAAATTCTTCAGATCAACTCCCATTTCCTCCGGAGTAGGCGCAAAAATCGCATCTACTCCAGCTTTTTCGCACAGTTGTCTGTCTTGGTCTAAAGTCCGGGGGTAACGTTGATAATCCTCATTGGGGCCAAATTGCAGAGGATTGATGAAAATACTGACAATTACCACAGTATTTTCTTGACGCGCCCTTTGAATCAAGTTTAAATGACCTTGATGCAAAGCTCCCATCGTGGGAACGAGACCGATCGCCGTCAAGGATCTGTCAGTCACTTCAAATTCTGATTGTTGCTGTTGCTCTAACAGCAAATTGTCTAAGCGGCGTTTAGCTAGATAGCAGCGCAATGCTGGAACTGTTGTCAACAGGCGCACAAAAATACCCCTAGTCTTTCTGTTGCTCTCCCCAGTTAGTTTATATCTGAAAACGCACCGAAGAGACTATCAACCAGGGGATTTAAAGAAAGAAGTACGGAGGCAGAAGGCAGAAGGTAATTAGATGGAGATACCTGCTTCTATCCGCTTTGCGTCTACAGACCTCATCTAAATTAAAAACCTACTAAATCTGCATATTTAGTGAGGGTTTTAAACCCAGTTTGGACAAGGCTAATCATGCTTTTCTAAAAACATTATTCCTTTCCTTCTGCCATCTGCCTTGTCTGGAGGACTATAAAAATCACCAAACAACTAACTCATGGTTCAATTTACCTGCCCAAGACTTCTATTCTGACTGGTGCAAGTCCGCTACCTATCATTCCCAAAACCCTCGCTGCACCCGTGGAAAGGTCAATAACTCGACCACGAATGAATGGCCCTCTATCATTAATGCGTACAACAACGGAACGACCATTGCGGGTGTTGGTAACACGTACTCGCGTTCCAAAGGGTAAGCTGCGATGGGCAGCTGTCATTGCCTCTGGATTGAACCTCTCACCTGTAGCAGTACGATTGCCAGCAAAATCGTAGCCATAAAAGGAAGCTATGCCTCTGAAGCTAGCAAGTACTTGTCCTGCTACTTTCTGTGGCAACTTTGGTATTGACATAGGTACGCGCACTTGCGGTAAGTCGGCAATTTCATTTAAGGGAGATGCGTTACCTATGAGTCTGCGCAGTCGATTGGTTACTTGTAGTGCGTCTTGTGCCAAATCTTTAGTCGTATCTGCTAACCGCGTATTCTCATTAATTTCTACGAGTTCTTTGTTATTGGCTTTAACAACAAAACGACCGTTAGCCGAAGCCTGAGCAGCTAGACTTTTATTTTGGCTTACTGATGCTGCTGTAGATGCATCTTTTGCTCTCCAACTGACAGTAATCTTGCCAGCGTCCACTTTGTCCTGGACTAACTGGTTGACTTTCGCTGCTACTACACTAGCTCTTTGCACTGGGTCGTTTTGAGCAGAGTTTGCTTGATTGCCAACAACTGGAACTGTTCCACCAGTTGTTGCTACCTTGGTAGCGCTGCTGGGATCAAGAGTTTTGTATACCCCGTTAACATTAGCGATTTCACCAACTTTCGTTTCTGTGCTGGCTACTGGCTTGTTGCCTGTAAAGGTGAGAACGGGGATATCGCGGATATAGAGAGTTGCCGCCGGGCGACCTGCCATTTCATGCGTGTGAATCTTTGCGATCAGAGCCGCATTAGAAACAGGATTCGCTGTTGGGGATTTATATTCTCCCACTTTGACCACATCACCAGAAGGTTGGGTAGGAGAGGCTTGAGCTGTCTTTTGTGTCGTTTCAGAACGTCCAATAAACGGTGTCCCCAAAACGGTGCTAACAACAGCGACAACAGTCCACAAATGTTTTTGATTCATGCGTCCAATATTAAAGCAACTGTAGAACAGAGATTTCATGATTCGTGGGGTTTGTACTACTAGAGTGACTTTGCCCAACAACCGAACTCGTTCCGCTTTCACTTTTTGCTTTGTAACTGCAACAGACTAACATGAACTTTTGAGGTTGGGGATCAGGGTTTTAGCGTAAGAATAGGTAAATTTATCAAAATTAAGTTTGAATTTCAGGGGTAAAACCTTGCTCAAAAGCGGATTTTGCTTTGGTAACACTTTTTTTGATGGATTAGAAATTTTATTAGTAAACCTTAATAATATTTGGTATTTAAATCAATTACGTGCTATATTTACCTTGCCGAAAAAGCCCTTTAATGATATCTGGTGCTGTTGATTACTCTCATGACAAAATCATTACTTACGTAGAGTAATTATACTTAAAATATTTTCTCGCAAATATAAAATAATTATAAGTATTTTTTATTACTAAGTATAAAAAATATAACTAAATGTTAAATCTTGAAGTTAGAGAAAGATTGCTCATCATAAATCTGGATGGATGAAATCACTATTTTAGTCATACTTAAATAGCGCTGAGTGAATGCAGTTCTTGCCATCACTAATTTATAGCCTAGAGACTGGGAACACATCCAGGGAAAATTTTCCTCCCAAAACATTGTCAGAGGCAGCAGTTCACTGAAATATATTGCCGACTCAGAAGCTGGAATTTAGCACAAGAAGTCGTAGCAATTATGACAACATAGTTAATACACGAACTTTTTACAGTAACACAATGAATACAGGATTTTGAGTCAAATAAAATACAATGTGTCTAAAAATATAGTTCTAGAGTGGCGTTTATTTAAGGAAGCATTTTTTACATTAGTAATGAATATCACTCATTTCAAAAATTACTTATATTTGCTGGTGTGATTCGATGATTTTGTCACCACGGTAATTAAACACAACAAGTAGCCTAGTGTAGTAAAGAAGGCGTAATCATTCACACTCAAATTCTTAGCTTCATGGCCAACCAAGAAGATTTACAGATAGCCTCATTGCCACTTCAATCTTTTCTAGATGACTTGCATGACAAGTACAAGTCAGAGCAAGAGGGTGCGGTAGCAGACTACATCCCAGAACTAGCAAAGGTAAACCCAGATGCTTTTAGTATTTGTATAGCCACCGTTAATGGTGAAGTTTATGAAGTTGGAGATTATAACCAGCTATTTACGATTCAATCGATATCTAAAGTGTTTGTGTATGGATTAGCACTAGATGATCACGGGCGAGATTATATATTGACTAGAGTTGGTGTAGAACCTACAGGAGATGTATTCAACGCCATTGTATTGGATGAGCAATCAAAGCGACCTTACAACCCAATGGTGAATGCGGGAGCGATCGCCACCACCAGTTTGATCAAGGGGTTTGGTGCTAGTGAACGTCTCAACCGGATGTTAGATATGTTCCGCAGATACATTAGTCATGATGTATTTGTTGATATAGCGGTATTTACATCCGAGCGCACCACCGGACATCGCAACCGGGCAATGGCGCACCTCATGCTCAACTTCGGCATGATTGATGAACCAATAGATGAAGCATTAGATCTTTACTTCCAGCAGTGTGCTGTAATGGTAAATTGCCACGACTTAGCAGTGATGGCAGCAACTTTAGCTAATAAAGGCATCAATCCGATCGCAAAAGAACAAGCAGTTGATAGCCGTTATATCAAAGATATTCTCAGCGTCATGTACACTTGCGGAATGTATAATTTTGCAGGCGAATGGGCTTACAAAGTTGGTCTTCCTGCCAAAAGTGGTGTTTCTGGTGGGATTATCGCCGTAGTTCCGAATCAAATGGGAATAGCAGTGTTTTCACCCCGACTAGACTCACGTGGTAATAGCGTGCGAGGGGTAAAAGTGTGTGAGGAACTTTCCCAGCATTTTGGTTTGCACTTATTTGAGTGTTCCCATAGCAAATGCAATTAAAACCCTATCAACCAAAGGTTGTGCCATTCCACCCCCACATAAAGCCTTTGGCATCAGCAAACTCAATATAAATTCGATTTTTGGGTACACCCAGCTTTTGATTCACTTCCTGGCAAAAGTCTTGACTCATCGCTTGAGTTTGATCTGGCTTCATTGTGCCAACACTTTTAATTTCTATGTAGCAAACTGGATCTGTAGTTCCAGCAAAAGTCATGGGAACCTCACCCTCAAAAGTTGTCATGACATAAGATTCTGGTTTTCCCGTATGTTTAGCTAATTTGGCTGACAAGCCTTTAAGCATTGCTTCAACTTCAGTTTTTTCTGGTGTAGATACAGAAGTTTGAACTTTAATTAACGGCATAATAATTTTTCTGATTCGACACTGTTAAGTTTATCGAACCGTAGAGGCACAGAAGAAGAGGACAAGGAGACACACCTGACGCGGAGACAAGGAGATTAAGCTTCTGAGGGTGAAAGTTGAGCTTCTAATCTCGAAGTTCCAGTTTTTCAATCTTCCAGTCTGCTCCTGAAGCCCCTGGTGCTTCTTTACCTAGTCCCTTGTCCCTAATCCCTAGTTTGATCGCAAGGATCGGATAGAAGTCAATCTGGAAATACGCCTAATCTAGGGTCACTGAGAAAGTTATTGAGATAATCGATATGCAAAAACTCTCAATGGGCATTTCAGAGTGGCTACTTCTCATCACCCTTTCTGTATTGTGGGGTGGCTCATTCTTTTTGATTAAAATTGCTCTTAAAGATTTGCCACCACTTACAGTTGTTTTATACAGGGTTAGTTTAGCTGCGATCGCACTGACTATCTTTGTCTTTATCAGTAGGAAACGAATGCCTGCTTCTTTGAGCTTGTGGCGTGAATTTTTGGTGATGGGAGCATTGAATAACCTCATCCCATTTAGCTTGATTGTTTGGGGACAAACCCAAATTAACAGTAGCCTCGCTGCGATTCTCAACGCAACAACACCTTTATTCACAATTTTGCTAGCTCACTTTTTTACTCAAGATGAGCGTCTGACACCTAACCGTTTAGTTGGAGTTTTTTTGGGATTATGTGGTGTCATTGTATTGATTGGACTAAATACATTACATGGGCTGAGTCTAAATAGTCTTGGACAATTAGCTATTTTAGGTGCTGCTTGCTCCTACGGTTGTGCGGGAATCTACGGTCGTCGTTTCAAAACTTTGCCTGCTACTGTCACCGCGGTAGGAATGCTACTAAGTACAACAATTCTGCTCTTGCCGCTAGTATTGCTGGTAGATCGCCCTTGGACTTTACATTTGAGTACTGTTACTAAATTAGCTGTGCTGGGATTGTCTTTATTCAGTACGGCAATTGCTTACTTAATATATTTTCGTATCTTAGCTGTAGCAGGTGCAACTAACCTATTATTAGTAACATTTTTAATACCAATTAGCGCTTTGGTTTTAGGCATATTTGTTCTGGGCGAGCAACTGCAATGGACTGAATTTGGAGGCATGGTGTTAATTTTTGCTAGCCTTGCCGTAATTGATGGAAGGTTGATTTCTCGTCTATGGCATCCGACTTCAGAAATTTGAACCAAGACGACAAATAGCGGAAGGATAGAGTATAAAATGCAGCAAGTTTCATTATCTGAAGAAATTCTTTGGCAGGCTATCAATAGTCGAGACACAAGTTTTGATGGAGTGTTTTTCTATGGTGTACGCTCCACTTGCATCTACTGCCGCCCAAGTTGCCCTAGTCGCAAACCTAAGCGCAATCAGATTACCTTCTTTAGAGAGTCTCAAGAAGCTGAAGCAGTAGGTTATCGAGCGTGCAAGCGCTGTCAACCACAATATTCAATAGCACCAAATTCTGCCTATGCTAAAGTGTTGGCAACTTGTCGTTACATTGAAGCGCAAACAGAGCATATCCCTACACTTGCTGAATTAGGCGCTCATGTGTCCACAAGTCCCACGCATTTGCAAAGAATATTCAAGCGGATGACTGGTGTAACGCCATTTCAATATGCAGATGTTTGCCGAATGGAAAGATTTAAAAAACGCTTGAAACAAGGGGATACGATCGCTAATGCACTTTATGAAACTGGGTATGGAGCAAGTAGCCGTCTTTACGAAAAAGCACCGCAACAGTTAGGTATGACACCAGCTTCCTATCAAAAACATGGCCAGGGCGAGACTATTCGTTATGCGATCGCCTCTTCGCCTCTTGGAGAAATATTAGTAGCAGCCACTACAAGGGGTTTATGCTGTGTACGGCTGGGGGAAACAGCAACAGCACTACTAGAGGAGTTAAAACAAGAGTTTGCAGGTGCATCACTCCAGTCTGGTGACGATGAGCTTTATGCTTGGACTCAGGCTTTAGTGGACTACCTCAGTGGAAGAAGCATTTGTCCCAATCTACCCCTAGACGTGCAAGCTACTGCATTTCAACTTCTAGTTTGGGAGGCTTTACGAAAAATACCAATCGGAACCACAGCTAGCTATAGTGACATTGCCAATGCGATCGCGCAACCAAAATCTGTACGGGCTGTAGCAAGAGCTTGTGCTACTAACCCCGTTGCACTAGTTATTCCTTGCCATCGCGTAGTTCAAAAAGATGGTGGTTTAGGAGGTTACCGCTGGGGAGTTAGTCGTAAAGAAGCGCTGCTCAATCTTGAACAGGGGCTAGGGAGAGGGGAATGAAGAGGACACGGGGACAAGGAGAGTGGGAGACAAGGGGACACAGGGACAAGGAAGCACCAGGAGCACCAGGAGCAGAGGGGGAGAAACCACTAACCACTAACCACTAACCACTAACTACTAACTCCTATCTATTTAGCCACCATACTGCCAGCCTGTAGTTTCCAGTAACATCTGTTTACCTTCACGGTGAACGCCAGCAGATGTGACTTCACCAACAAAGATAGTGTGATCGCCACGAGCCACTACATCGACAACCTGACACTCAATGTATCCCAAGGAGTCCGAAATAATCGGACAGCCAGTTTTGCCCAGATAAAATTCTACATCCTCAAATTTATTACCAACCCGGCGCATCTGCTTGAAGAACTTTTGCGCTAAGTCTTTTTGTCCTTCTTCCAAAAAGCTGACAGCAAAGAAGCCGCTATTTTTAATCATTTGATGGGATATGGAATTTTGATTGACACAAATTACGACTAAGGGAGGCTTAAATGAAGCTTGCATTAACCAGCTAAGAGTGAAACCGTTGACTTCTTCCCCATCTTTGACACCACATATATACAATCCGTGGGGAATTTTCTGTAGCATCGTTTTTTTAGCCTGTTCGTCGAGCATAAATTAATCTACTTAAGTGTTCCATTGCTAAGTGTATCGAACAGCGGGAACTGAAAAGCAGGCATCTGATTTATCCTCTAGGACGAAATATATGGCTGTGTTCGGGATGATATAAACGCGATCGCGCTACGCCCATACTTGGTAAATGCGCTGTTGCTTCTGTTAATGCAGGACTAATTACATAAAGCGTGGTGCGAATTAACTTTTCTTTTTGAGTACAATCTGCCATTTGATTGAGAGGGACAATCCATATTTTTTCATCAGGCCAGCCCAAACGGAAGCAAATTGCCACAGGAGTATCAGCTGGATAATGTTCCAGTAATTTGGCTTGGGTTGCTTCAATGTGGCGAGCGCTCAGGTATAGGCACAGGCTTGCCTGATGGGCAGCGAGGGAAGCTAATTCCTCCTTGGGGGGGACTTCTGTGCGTCCACTGATGCGGCTGAGAATAATAGTTTGAACTAAACCGGGAACAGTCAGTTCTACTTTCAGTTTGGCGGCGGCAGCTTGAAAGGCGCTAATACCGGGAACGACTTCAAAGGGAATTTCTGCTTCAGCTAGCAGTTGCATTTGCTCGTGGATAGCACTATAGAGACTGGGATCACCAGAGTGAAGACGGACGACAGACTTTTGCGATCGCACCCGTTCTATCATCATCGGCAATATTTCTTCTAAAGTCTTGTTTGCTGTCCGAATGATTTCCGCGTCTTCCCGACAAAATTCTAAAATCTGTTGTGGCACGAGAGAATCAGCAAATAAAACTACATCCGCAGCCATTAGCAGTTTCTGTGCCTTAATGGTTAATAAATCTGGATCGCCTGGCCCTGCTCCCACAATATACACAGATGGTTTTAGGCAATCAAGATAATTATCATTACTTAAATCTTTAGTATATTTACGCATATTTCCAGCAGAAATTAATCTTTTCAAAAAATTTTTCTGAGTTTTTCTCAGTATCTTTCCGGATAAACCCTCTATATCTAGTAGAGGTGATTGGTAGATGCACCCTGGTTAAGCCCTGGAGAAAACTCTGGGGCATTTTTTATTGGGTTAGTGGTTAGTGGATAGTGGTTAGTAGGGGCGGGTTTTATTGATAATCTTGCCGTTCAAACGGATAATTTATCTTCTAAACCCGCACGGCAGTCGCACTCGACGCGCTTATCCCGACGCCAGGTGACGCCAGGGTGCTACCCTGCGGGAAGCCGCCCGGAGGGCGTCTACAACGCGCTTAACCCGCAAGGGCGCACTGGCTCCTTTATGCCGGGGAACCCGTCCACCCTCCGGGTACCCGGAGGGAACGC
>NZ_JAUDRH010000026.1 GCF_030381805.1 Chlorogloeopsis sp. ULAP01 | reverse complement strand
ATTAGGGATTGAAACAGGTATAGCGCTTGAGTGGTACATTTCTAGGAGATTCTAGTTGAAATTATAATTAATCCCTATTAGGGATTGAAACCATAAGAAAAGATTTTAGCCTTAGAACAAAGAATACGTTGAAATTATAATTAATCCCTATTAGGGATTGAAACAGGTATAGCGCTTGAGTGGTACATTTCTAGGAGATTCTAGTTGAAATTATAATTAATCCCTATTAGGGATTGAAACCATAAGAAAAGATTTTAGCCTTAGAACAAAGAATACGTTGAAATTATAATTAATCCCTATTAGGGATTGAAACAGGTATAGCGCTTGAGTGGTACATTTCTAGGAGATTCTAGTTGAAATTATAATTAATCCCTATTAGGGATTGAAACCATAAGAAAAGATTTTAGCCTTAGAACAAAGAATACGTTGAAATTATAATTAATCCCTATTAGGGATTGAAACAGGTATAGCGCTTGAGTGGTACATTTCTAGGAGATTCTAGTTGAAATTATAATTAATCCCTATTAGGGATTGAAACTTTGAAAATATCCTAGTTCAGTTTTCACTCATTCGTTGAAATTATAATTAATCCCTATTAGGGATTGAAACTCTTCTAGAGGTGGGCGTAGTAAAAAATTATTCAGTTGAAATTATAATTAATCCCTATTAGGGATTGAAACTGACGACTACTGTAGATGCCGTTATAATTCGATAATGTTGAAATTATAATTAATCCCTATTAGGGATTGAAACTTAACATACAGAACTAGAAAAATTAAGACTTGAAGTTGAAATTATAATTAATCCCTATTAGGGATTGAAACTAAAGTGCTTTTGAGAAGTGAACTGTAAATAAGCAGGTTGAGAATTTAATTACTCCTTTCCCGCTTGAAGAATACCTAATCGAACTGGGAGAGTTTTTTTAACAAACCACAAAGAACACATAGACACGAGGTGGTTTACCGCAGGTTAGGACACAAAGAAATAGGTAGCGGGAAGGAACTCATTCCTGTTAGAGATTAAAAACCACTAAAATCTATTAGCTATTAGCTATTAACCATTAACCATTAACAATTAACCTTTCACTTCATCCAAAAACGGCATAAACACAGACACCAAATCTGGACGACTGACAACTAAAGTAGGAAAAGAGCGATCGCGATAATCAACTCCTGATAATAATGGAAACGGTTCTGACTTGAGCGATACCCAGGTTCCGCCAGCAGCCTGAACTATTACCCAAGCACCCGCCATATCCCAAACTTTTGGTGTCGCTTCTACACTGCCTAAGACTGCTCCTGTTGCCACTGTCAGAAAGTTATAACTAGCAACACCTAACATTCTAATTTTGCAGGGAAAACCTTTTTGGATCACCGAGAGGCTGCGAGAACAGAGGTTAAAAAAGTGGTTATTGCTGGGAGCATCACTACTAGTGTGGATGGGATGGTGATTGCGAAAAGCACCTGTGGGTACTGCTAAACCCGATGAACCTTCCCAGAAGCCATAAAAAGCTTCGTCCGTTGGTGGTAAGTAAACGTAACCAAAAACTGGCACTCCTTGATACAGCAATCCCAAAGAAATTGCCCAAATGGGAATGCCGCGTGTAAAGTTGGTAGTGCCATCCAAAGGATCAATTACCCAGCACCATTCTGTACCAGGAAAAACCTTGTCACCCTCCTCACTCAAAATACCGTAACCGGGAAAAGTAGAAGCGATCGCATCCCGCAATTCTTGATCCGCCCATTGATCGGCACGTGTTACCAAAGTACCATCAGCTTTCTGTAAAGCCTGCACTTGCCCAAAATCTTGCATTAACTGCTTACCCACTCTTGCAGTAGTGGATTGGGCAAATTCCAAAATTGTAGTCCAAAATTCTGTCATGTAAGGAGTAGGGGCTAGGGACTAGGGACTGGGGACTAGGGACTAGGGATTAGGCATTAGAGGAATTTTAGATTTATTTCACATCCAATATTTCTAGACCCTAGCCTCTAGCCTCTAGCCCCTTAAATAATATCAATCTAATTCACTTTCCAAAATAGACGCGATCGCAGCTTTGGCATTCTGCTGAAATTCTGTGATGTTGACGCGTGCTAATAATCCCAACGCTATCACCATACCCACAGCTTGTGTTGCAAACACTAACCCATAGGCTAATATTGGTGTTTCTAGTATGGTTTTACCTACGCTCAAGACTGCACCACCAGATACCGTTGCCAGAGCTCGTGCTAGCGCCTGCGCCAATCCCCAAGCACCAATAAATGTCCCGGCGGTTTCCGCAGCCGTCAGATCCAGCATCAAACTTAACGCTCCGGTTGTGGTAACACCAGAAGCAAAACCAAACAAGATTAAACTCCATTGCAAGAATTTGGGATTAGCGGTTATCCCAGCCAAAATAATTATGACTAGACAAACTGCCACAGCAATGCATCCCAGCTTGGTTGTATTTTTCTTTCCCAAACGTGGGGCGATTAAAAAACCTGTCAAACTCAAGCCAAGCAGTGTACCTATACCAAAAAAAGCATTGAGGGTTGTAGTTTGAGCGATCGTCATTTTAAAGACTTCGCCGCCATAGGGTTCCAAAACTGCATCTTGCATAAACAAGCTGATACTCATAATCAGCAGAAATGTGAAAAATATCCCTGTCTGGCGGCTAGCAGTTAATACCCGCATTGCCATTCCCAAAGTAATCTTATCTTCTCGATCAACTACTGTGGAACGTGTGCCATAGCGGGAATATTTCTTTTCCACGCCGACTGTTGATAATAAGCACAAGCCAAAGGCGATCGCTGGAACAATCAAAAACAAGCGATTAATTTGGGCTTGCAATTGCTCTAAGGGAGCATCCAAGGCAATTTGCTTGAGTAAGCTACTGCTCATGATCGCTCCGATGATAATACCTACCATCAGCATCGACCAAACAATTCCCACTAATTTTGAGCGATTATCTTCATCAGAAACGTCAACAAGCAATGCCGCAAAAGGTGTAGAACTGGCACTAATAGCAATGCCGTAAAGAGCAAACATCAAAGCTAAAAGCGCCACCCACCCTGAAGTTTGAGTTGTCCAATTTCCTGAGCGTAAACTTAAACCAAGTTGCCAAACTACTTGAACGGCAAAGAAAGAAACGATCGCAAATAAAGCCGCACCCACCCAAACATAACCAGTACGGTGATAACCCAACAAAGTTTTAGAGTCTGACATTTGCCCAAACCAGACTCGTACCGGAGCCACAAATTGATACATTGCGATCGTGCCAGCAGCAATTAGGGCTGGTACTTGCAATTCTTCAATCATGACGCGATTGAGCACTCCCAAAGTCAGAATTGACATTATGCCTAATGCCATTTGAAATAAGCCCAGACGAAACATCACGGGCAGCTTTACCTTGGGAATAGATGAGTCGGTTACAGACTGGTTTGATTCAGAATTGGGTGAAAAATCGCTAGTTTCCATAGCCGCTCCCAACCAAAACAGCAAAATTACTTCACAATTATCAAGATAACTGTTAGTAACCCCTAAATGATTTAAAGTTTATGGTATTTACGAAAGTTCTGAGGAATTTACAACAAATAAAGTATTTATTCCCCTTCAGATAGTTGCCTCTAGCAAAGCTGTCTTTTTCTTTCTTTACAAGGATAGGGTGGTAAAAAAAGAGATCACAAGCCAGATACTCTATCCCATCTCCCGTAGCGATTCTGCTGTCAATCAAAGAGAATTTTCGTACATAACTCAAAATATTTATCAGTAAAAAATTGAATTTTATTCAAATTCATAGTCTCTGCTCGCTACATAGCCTGCAAAGCTACACTAAAAAAGTAAATAATTGTAAAGTTAAGTTTTGTGACAGTGGAAAACATCACATTAGGGCAAAACGGGCCAGTTGTAAAACCCTTGTGTATTGGTACTTGGGCTTGGGGCGATAAGCTATTTTGGAATTACGGCAATGACTACGGCCCAAAAGAGTTGCAAGCTGCCTTTGATGCGGCTGTTGAAGCTGGCATCACATTTTTTGATACTGCTGAAGTATATGGATTTGGAGTTTCTGAGCAATTGCTAGGGCAATTTATGCAAAAAACCGAGCAGAAGATGCAGATTGCTACCAAATACGGGCCTTTTCCTTGGCGGATAACAAGCCACTCTGTTGCCGATGCTTTAACAGAGAGTCTCAAGCGCTTGCAGGTTCAAAAAGTAGCCCTGTACCAAGTACATTGGCCTTTTACCTTTTTCATGAGTCAAGAAACCCTAATGAATGCCCTAGCAGATGAAGTGGAACAGGGCAGAATTGAGGCAGTAGGTGTGAGTAATTACTCAGCACAGCAAATGCGAGAAGCACACCAGATTTTAGCTCGTCGTGGTGTACCCTTAGCTGTCAATCAAGTGCGCTATTCTTTGCTAACTCGCCAAATCGAAACTAACGGTATTCTCGATACTGCCCGCGAGTTGGGCGTAACAATTTTGGCTTACAGTTCTTTGGCTCAAGGATTACTCACTGGCAAATACACTCCCAATAGCAGCGAAACTCCTAGTGGTGCCAGAAAAATAGATTCAAGATTTAGTAAAGAGGGCTTGCAAAAAATAGAACTAGTAATATCTTTGCTACGTCAATTGGGGGAAAAACACCAACGTACTCCTGCCCAAGTAGCTTTAAATTGGCTAATTGCCAAAGGCAACGTTATTCCCATTGCTGGAGCAAAGACAGCCCAGCAAGTACGAGATAACGCTGGTGCGCTGGGTTGGCAATTAACTGATGATGAAATCACCCAGCTAGAAAAACTTAGCCGTCCTTGGCTGAAGTAATCAAGTCAAGTCACTGTATATTACTAAATCATCCAAAGTCTATAGTCAACAGTCTAGAGTTTTTCACCAATAAGTTCTGGCTATTGACTATTGACTAACGACCAAATAATTACGAGGCTGATTCGCTAGCTGTAGGAGAACCTAGCTTCTTCGGAGTCATCGAATGTTCACGCCTTGCCGTCCGTAGTTTAGGCTTGGGAGTACCGTGTTTGTCTGTATCGTTTGCACGCGTGTCTGAAGAACTCCACGAGGAACGACGAGAGCGATTGTCGCCACTTCCTTCACGACGCCCATTCCGCAATTTAGGTTTGGATGAATGGTTGATTTCCTCTTCTAGAAAATCAGCTTCTGATTGCAGCCAAGCGGGGCGAGTCTGATCGTAAGCAATTTGTAATGCTGCTGCGGCGATCGCATGAGCATCATATTGCTCGCTCAATTGACTAACAATCGTCAAAAACGAAGCCATCCGTTCACCAGCCAAAGCTTCTTGCACTTGAACTTGCAGTTTTTCTAACTGCCGTGCTTCTATTTGCGCTCGTGTGGGGATTGATAGTACTTGCCAATTCTGCCGTACGTGGCGTTCAAATAATTGCTGTTTACGCCGCTCAAATGGCTGTACCAGAGTAATTGCCGTACCTTCTTTACCTGCCCGTCCTGTACGACCGATGCGGTGGACGTAAGTCTCTACACTATCAGGTAAATCAAAGTTGATCACGTGTGATAATTGGTCAACATCCAAACCCCGTGCAGCAATATCAGTGGCTACTACCCAACGCACTTGACGATTGCGGAATCGTGTCAGTAACCGTTCCCGTGCCTGTTGTGACAAATCGCCATGATATTCATCAACACTATGCCCAGCAGCTTGCAATTGGTTAGTCAGTTCAGCCGCAGTGCGTCTGGTACGAACAAAGATAAGAGCCGACTCTGGATCTTCCATTTCCAAGATTGGCTGCAAAGCTTTGACTTTTGACCATTGGCGCGGTACTACATAAGCTACCTGATTAATTTTGTTGGGAGCCGCTTTTGGTTGTTCGACAGTAACTGTCACAGGATCATTTAAAAACTTATTAACCAACTGTCGAATTGACGGCGGCATCGTTGCTGAAAATAAAGCTGTCTGCCGCTCTTTTGGAGCCTGAGATAAGATTCTCTCAACATCATCGATAAAGCCCATACTTAACATTTCATCGGCTTCATCTAACACAAACCATTTCACCCGATCTAATTTCAGGCTACCCCGCTCTAGCAAATCAATTACCCGTCCTGGTGTACCCACAACAATGTGAACACCACGTTTTAGTTGTAAAATTTGACGGTCAATTGATTGACCACCATAAATTGCTAAAACGCGCAATCCTTGGTTACTAATAAATTCACAAACGGCATTTTGAACTTGAATTGCCAACTCACGAGTTGGAGTCAAAATTAAGGCTTGTACTGCCTTTTGACTAACATCTAGCCGCTCCAAAATTGGCAGAGAAAAAGCTGCTGTTTTACCTGTACCAGTTTGGGATTGACCTACTACATCGCGACCAGCTAAAAGTTGCGGGATCGCTTGTGCTTGAATGTTTGTTGGTGCGGTAAAACCAAGTTTTTCTAGTTGCTCAATCAGTTCTGGTGAAATGCCGAGTTCTTGAAATAAAAGGGTCATCAACTCTCCTATGTTTTCTGAATTTGTTTGTTTCATGGTTCATTTTTAATAGCTAATGGAATGAAAAATTAGCTATTAATTACTGGCTACTCCATACAAGTCGTATGTATCAGCTTCTTTGATCGTTACTGGTACAATTGTTCCCAATCTTGCAGTCCCTTGAACGTAAACTTGCCCATCCACCTCTGGAGCAAATCTGGCAGAACGACCGAGTAATTCCCCTGTTTGAGGATGTTCTTGCTCGATTAATACATCAACTACTTTGCCGACTTCTTGCTGATTTTTCTTGTGAGAAATTGGCTGTTGTAATTCCATTAATGTGTTTCGCCGCTTATCCTTGACTTCTGGCGGCAATTGATTGGGTAAGTTGTAAGCTGGTGTTCCTTCCTCTGCTGAAAACGCAAAAACACCAACGTGATCGAATTCATGGCGCTCTACGAACTGCAATAGATGCTCAAAATGCGCCTCTGTTTCACCAGGAAAACCGACAATAAAAGTAGTCCGCAGCACTGCTTGTGGTAGTGCTTTCTTGATGCGTTCAATAATCGCATCGTTTACCTGCCCTTGCCAAGGACGATTCATTGCCCTCAGAATTTCAGGGTGGGAATGTTGCAATGGCAGATCCAGATATGGTAAGACATTGGGCGTTTCTTGAATTGCCGCAATCACATCTGGGGTTAGTCCTGTGGGATAAGCGTAGTGCATCCGAATCCACGGTACATCTACTTTCCCTAAAGCGCGGAGCAATTCGCCTAATTTAGGCTTCCCATAAATATCTAGACCATAATTAGTTGTGATTTGGGAAATCAATATGATTTCCTGCACTCCTTGATTGGCAAGCTGCTCTGCTTCGGCAACAATCGATTCTATCGTCCGCGATCGCTGATTTCCCCGCAAATACGGAATAATACAAAACGCACAACGATAATCACATCCTTCGGCTACCCGTAGATAGGCTACGCCTTCAGTTGTAGTACGATAACGCGGTGTAGTTTCGTCACCAATGTAAGTTGGCTCGGCGCTAATCTGTTTAACGCGCTCACCTTGTTCTGCTCGCTCAAGTACATCTACTATTTTGTGGTAGTCACCTGTACCTACCACTGCTACAGCTTCGGGTAACTCCTCCAACAACTGCTCCTGGAAATGCTGCGCCATACAGCCAGTAATGACGATTTTTTTATTTGCTTCTGCCAGTTCTACCAAGGTTCTGACAGATTCTTGACGAGCTGCTTCAATAAAACTACAAGTATTGACAATAACGTAATCTGCTAACTCTTCATTACTATCTACGCCATAGCCTGCTTCTACTAGCAGTCCAAGCATATGCTCTGTATCAATTCGATTCTTTTCGCAACCCAGGTGAGAAATTGCAATGGTTGGTTTGTCACCCATACTATAAAAAATTTTTTCAGTTTTGTTGTTTCGTCCAAACGCTTAAGCTCCAACTTCCAATTCCGGACATCTTCAAAATTAAAGAAACAGGAGTCTTCAACAATGCCCGCAAATGTCATAAGCATCCATCGGGGTTTGTAACCCCAATGAATTTAAAGGATCAATGAGGATCGTGCTATGATATGTCTACAATTCTGCTTTCCAAGGGAAAAACATACGACCTTCAGGCAAAATAGACAATTATAAGTTTTGTTAAGCAAATCGCCTTATGGTATTTTACATTACCGTGGCGCGTGCGTCGTGAATCTACTCTACCCTAAAGGGAGCCACTTTACCCTACTGGGTGTGTGGTGAGAAGTCGCTGCCAAATTAGGAAATACGCACAAAACCACGCCTTGTATGGCGGTAATGCTACCATTTTATTCAGAACCTCGTCTGACTAAATGATGACAGCTAAGTGATGAAAGGCTGATTGCCTGTTCAACGTGAAACAGCCACCTATGGGAAGTGCTTTCGGATTTGGGGGTTCACCATCAATGGAAACCGCCAAAAACGCGACCACCTCACTGCTTGGCGTCGTGTGCGTCTTGTGAGTTGCAAACTCCTCTTGTAGCCAGTTTTTATCTTAACATATCTTATGGAAGGTTTGACGCCAATTTCCATCCTAAGGGGGAAGCAGTAAACCAACCAAATACAAAACAAATTTGAAGAGTTAGTCAAAAGTCAAGAGTCCAAAGTCCAAAATTAATAGTCCAAAGGTCATAGTCTATAGGATTTTAACCATTGACGAATGACGATTGATTATTGACGATTGGCTCGTGGGCTTTGTGTAGCTTTCTTTAAAGACGTGGACTTATATCAGCTATTTAATACCCAAAAACCGATTATTGGGGTAGTTCATTTACTACCGCTACCGACCTCACCCCGTTGGGGAGGTAGCCTCAAAGCAGTGATTGACCGTGCCGAGCAGGAAGCAACAGCTTTGGCTAGTGGAGGAGTTAACGGCATCATAGTAGAAAATTTTTTCGATGCACCGTTTCCGAAGAACCAAGTTGATCCTGCTGTTGTAAGTGCAATGACTGTGGTGGTGCAGCGCATACAAAATTTGGTGATGTTGCCGATTGGAATTAATGTTTTACGTAACGATGCCAAAAGTGCAATGGCAATAGCCAGTTGTGTGAAAGCGCAATTTATCCGCGTTAACGTGCTTACTGGTGCAATGGCAACCGATCAGGGTTTAATTGAAGGCGAAGCCCATCAGCTTCTACGCTATCGACGGGAGTTGGGTAGTGATATCAAAATTTTCGCTGATGTTTTGGTCAAGCACGCCCGCCCTTTGAGTTCCCCAAATCTGACTGTTGCAGTACAAGATACTATTGAGCGCGGTTTAGCAGACGCTGTGATTTTGTCTGGATGGGCTACTGGCAGTCCACCAAATCTGGAAGATTTGGAATTGGCTTCACAAGCGGCAGCAGGTACGCCCGTATTTATTGGTAGTGGAGCTTCTTGGGAAAATATTGCTACATTAATGCAGGCAGCAGATGGGGCGATCGTTTCTAGTTCCTTGAAACGACAAGGTCGTCGCGAGCAACCAATTGATCCGATTCGCGTTAGTCAATTTGTAGATGCTGCACGCCGTAGTTGGAACTCTAAAGGTGATAGCAAATCTATTTCTTCTATGAGCATACAATCATAAACTGGCTAATGGCTAATGGCTAATCGCAATTAGCAATTAGCAATTAGCAATCACTAAATTACCGATTCTTGCCTATGAGTCGCCGCCGTTCTATACCTTGGATTCATCGCCGATCGCGTTTGTTAATTGCTGCGATCGCTGTTTGTGGTGCCTTAACAACAGCTTATTTGACCGTAGTAAAGTTGACTCAAAACTCTGCTGCGTGTCCTACCCAAAGTTGCGATCTTGTACTACAGAGCGAATATGCTACTGTTTTTGGGCTGCCTTTAGCCTTATTCGGGTTTTTGGCTTATACCAGTATGCTGATTTTTGCTTTGGCTCCTTTGGCTGTTGATCCCATTAAACAGAAAAATACCCGTCTCAAGCTAGAAAATTTGACTTGGTTACTGCTACTAGCAGGTGCGATCGCCATGTCAGTTTTCAGTGGTTACTTGATGTACCTGTTATTTTTCAAAATTCAAGCACTCTGTATTTACTGTCTTGGTTCAGCAATTTTCTCTCTAAGTATGTTAGTACTAACTATTATTGGTCGTGCTTGGGAGGATTTAGGGCAAATCTTTTTTACTGCCGTGATTGTAGGTATGGTGACTTTGATTGGCACGTTGGGTGTTTATGCTAATGTCGGTCAAAGTAGCACTGATGTGATTCTTAACGAAAGACCTGGTCAAACAACAGAAGTCACCTTCAAACCATCCAAACAAGCTAAACCGGGGGTTGGTTGGGAAGTTACCACTACTTCTGGTGAAGCAGAAATCGCTTTAGCAAGTCATCTCTCGAAAATAGGTGCTAAGGAATATATCGCGTGGTGGTGTCCTCATTGTCACGAACAAAAGCTACTCTTTGGGAAAGAGGCTTACAGCAAACTCAATTCTGTAGATTGTGCTCCTGCTGACAATCCCAATCTTCAAAAAGATGAATGTAAAGCAGCCGGGATTCAAAGCTATCCCACTTGGATCATCAATGAAAAAACTCATGCAGGAGTATTAAGCTTGGAGGAGTTAGCAAAAATTTCTGGTTATACAGGGCCCAGTAATTTCAGGTATACTTTGCGTCGTTAAACAAATTAAGAACTACTTGTATAATTTTACTCTCAAAAGTTAACTAGTTATACACTATGTAAGTGTAATTCTAGTTGACTTTTTTGCTTAGGGACTTCCAATAAAAAAATCTCCAATTTGTAGTAGGGTGTGTGAGGACGATAGTCCGTAACGCACCATCAAACCTCCCAAAAAGGTGGGTTACGCTTCGCTAACTCAACGGCAATAAAGCGCTCAGAGCGGCGGCTACTTACAGAAGCCACTACTCTGCGAGAAGCCGGACTACGTCCGTCTACGTGTCTACTGCCGTACTCTACCTTGAAGCTGCGCAGAGCGCGTCTACGTGACAGCGTCCCGGAGGAAACTTCTGAAGTTCGGTGGGGAGGAACATCCACACCCGGACACTTGCTACAACTGGGGGAATCTCCGCACGGCGCTTCTCTGGGCAATACAGTGTCCTCGCTTTTTGCCTCCCCTACATTGATTGAATAATTTATTTTTTGGCAATCCCTTATTACTAAACAATAGCTATTTAAATAGTAACTTTTTTTACAAACTTAATAGATTCAAAATTTAGTAGTTATACTTAAGGGTCTGTTCAGATCTCTCATTTATTAAATTGATGTTTTTAAAGCAGTCACTTTTTCAGGGTTTGCATCTCCAATCCTTTGACAGCTATTGGTTTGGAGCTAAGAAATAGTTCATCAACAAATGCAACAGAAATTCATAGTTTTGGTTTGCCATTTTGACTTGCCGATTTGATGTTTCTATTAGTACTCTTTTGTTATCTCTTATCTAAATGAGTTTAGGTATAACTTATGCCGATGAACATAATGAATAAAATTGTTACCATGTCATATTTTGAGGCGATTGAGATTAAAAAATCACAAAAATCAGCTTAAAAGTGATTTATAAGTCTAAAACTCCCTTTTTATAAACATACCTTTCATTTATGCATATTAATTATGTAAGTAAAAAATGAGAATCTTCACTGGAGAGCTAAGTGGCGAGTGTAAGTTTCAATAGGAGAGCTTGTAGGAGGCAGCATTTTCAGGATAGGTACTAGAGATGATTAAACATCTAGACAAGCGTCTGACGAAGTTATTACTAACGCTCAAACAATACCTACGTTCCACACACAGGGAATGTATAACTGCCTCCAGCATTGCAATTTGTGTGCTACTATTGCGTTCTTTGGGATTATTACAATCTTTGGAGTGGGCAGTTTTAGATCAATCCTTTCAATTGCGTCCAACTGAAACGCCAGAAGAAAGGATTGTAATTGTAGCAATTGATGAAGCTTTTTTACGCCAATCAGGTTCTTGGCCTATTCCAGATGGCATTATTGCCGATGTTTTACAAAAATTAAACGCTTACAATCCACGTGCTATTGGTTTAAACATTTACAGGGATTTAAAAGTAGAGCCTGGGCATGAAAATTTAGTGGCAGCCTACAGATCGATGCCGAACTTAATTGGCATTGAACTACTATCGAATAAAAAAAATGTTAATGTGTTGCCTCCATTAGAACTTAGTCGGCTCAATCAAGTTGGTTTTAACAACGTACTACTTGATACCGATGGCAAAGTACGTCGCAGCTTATTGTATTGGCATGTTGAGAATCAAGCACACGAAAGTTTTGCTCTCAAGCTAGCAAAGCTATATTTGCAGCCAGAAGGGATTGAGCCTAAAACAGCAGCAGGCAATTCTAAGTACTTGCAGTTGGGCAAAGCAGTTTTTCATCGCTTTCAACCAAATGATGGAGCTTATGTTAATGCAGATAACAGAGGCTATCAAATTTTGTCTAACTTTCCTAAATTAGCTTGTAAAAATCCATTACTAGAAATTTGCGGTTTTCGCAAAGTATCCATGCAAGCTGTATTAGCCAACGAAGTACCAGAAGAATGGATTCGCGATCGCATTATCCTAATTGGTTCTACTGCACCCAGTCTCCAAGATTTTGTTCTCATTCCCCACTCTAATCGTCTAGTAGGTACGGTAAAGCCGATCTCAGGCATCGAACTACAAGGTTATTTTATCAGTGAGTTAATCCGTGCGGCTTTACAAGGAAGACCGTTAATAAAAGTTTGGCCCGATCCTGTAGAGTGGTTGTGGGTTTTTGGTTGGGCTTATATAGGTGCTGCTACAAGTTGGCGAGTACGACGTTTTAGCAGAAGCATCTTGGGTATTGTGCTGTTTTGTTACGTTTTGGTAGGCAGTGCCTACGGGGCTTTTTTATTTAGTTGGTGGATACCGCTTGTACCTGCATTACTAAGTTTGAGTGGTTCAGCTATTGCTATTACTTTGCAAGTTGCTCAAATGCAGGAAGAGATGAAACGCTCTAAAGAGTTTTTACAGGAAGTTATTAATACAATTGCCGATCCAATTTTTGTTAAAAATGAAAAACATCAGTTGATAGTTTTAAATGAAGCTTATTGTCAATTAATTGGTTATTCCAAGGAGATGTTGCTGGAAAAATCAGACTATGATTTTTTCCCGAAACATGAGGCTGATGTATTTCGGTGGCAAGATGAGTTAGTTTTTAAGTCTCAGCAAGCTCAGGAACATGAAGAAGAATTTACTGATGCTAGTGGTAGAACTTATCTGATCTCGACTAAGCGATCGCTCCACAAGGATGGGGCGGGTAATTTATTTTTAGTCGGCGTCATTCGTGATATCACTAAAAGCAAGTTGCGAGAAGAAGAGCTCAAACGTACCGCAGCTGAGTTATTTCGCTCTAATAATGAATTAAAGCTACAAGAGGATCGTTTGCGTTATCTGGCATATCACGATGCTCTGACAGGTTTACCAAATCGTAAGTTTTTTGCCGAACAACTGCGTGAATCAATTGATTGGGCAAAAAATCATCATTTATTACTTGGATTATTGTTTATTGATTTGGATGGCTTTAAGCAAGTCAATGATACCCTCGGACATGAGATCGGCGATCGCTTATTAATTACAGTAGGACAAAGGTTAAATAACTGTTTGCGTGGCAGTGATACTGTTTCCCGTTTTGGTGGCGATGAATTTACTGTGATTTTACGGGCAATTCCCAGGGTGGAAGTAGCCACTAAAGTTGCCGAGAAAATTTTAGCAACTATTACTGAGCCGATTGTTTTGGACGGACATATCACCAAAGTATCAGCCAGTATTGGCATTAGCGTTTACCCAATTGACACTCATGATGATGAAACTCTAATCAAACAAGCTGATACCGCTATGTACAGAGCCAAACAACTTGGTAAAAATCGCTATGAATTTGCTTAATTTATTAATTTCTCTTTATTCAGACTAATTTTTTAAGAAATTTTACTTAGTTAACTCAAAATATTTTGACTGTAATCAGTTAAGTAATTACTCACTCAAAAATATATTTATGTATCTTTTTTGTATCCAAATGTGATCTCAGTTGTAGACTTCAGTTAACTTGAAAAAGCAATAGTACTTTTATATATTCAAGTTACGTAAATATACTTATGCATTCTTCATCTTGTGAAGGGTAATAGTAAATTCTCAGCAAATAAAAGCTGCCAAAATGGCAACGTTAGAGCATAAAAATTAGATATTTTCACTGATAAGTACCCTGCGTGAGGAAAATAAGGTAATAGTACGTAATGTTTATAGTTTTGGATGTGGAAAATACAGGTTTTAATACCAAAATATTAAATTTGTATTAAAATGGTTCAAGTAATCAATGTTATTGTGGTTTTTCATGGAGAGCTAATACTTTAGATAGATGCAATTTTTGGCAGAAACGTAATATAAGGTTATAAAGTTGACTAAGCATAAGCAAAAATAGCGGCTTACATCGTAAGTCGTAAACTCTGGTTTATGGGTGCGTTAAGTAATAATACCAGAGAGAAAGTTTAGTATTGTCAAATTTTTAACTAAATAAATTTCTTTGTCACAACCAATACTAGTTTTAGAAAGTTCGCAAAGAGTTGATTGAGGATTTATGGGGACTAGCTTGAAAATTACTTATGCTGTCTTGTGTGTTATTGGAGCTACTTTAATAATTCTCAAAAATGCTGATCGTGCTTGGACTTATGGCAGCATTGCCGCCAATTATGGCAGTAACAATGAAAGCAGAAGTACTTTAGTTAGTCTGCAAATAGATTTTCAAGATACCAAAAGCACAATTGCTAATGCTAAGTTAGATAATGAATATGAACCACCGAATTATGGTGGGCCTGATGGTTCTTATGGCAGTGCTACTCGTTAATCAAAGTTTATAGTTTATAAATCTGTTCCCTGCATCTGTCTTTTACTTTTAACTCACTCCACTACAGGAGATTTCCACCAATTGTGATCCTCTATCAGTGTGTGAACTTGCCAGTTAGGATCAGATTGAGGATAGTCTAAACGATAATGCCCTCCCCGGCTTTCGGTTCTAAAGGCAGCACTTTTAAGAATTAAATAAGCTACATCTAATAAATTGCGAGTTTCTGCCCACAGTCGCAAATACCTCTCCACATCAGGCATTGTGAAACTAACTGATTGTTTAGGATGTAAGGAAAGCAAAAATTGACTCACTTTCAAGCTGGCAAAATCTTGCTGCCAAGATTCTACAGTCGCGATCGCCATCTCCAAGCCTGATTTTTCTCGACAAATGCCAGCATTTTGCCAAACTAAACGCGGTATTTTTTCCCGCAGTTTTTCTAAATATTCTTGCTGAGTTTGCCACTCACTCTCAGACAGAGCAAAAGTTAGTAGTTGAAGCTGAAATTCGGACTTTTGTTGTTCATCCTCGCTCTTTGCCAATTCATTCTTGAGGTGTGCCATCTGTGCGCCAAACACAATGCATTCAAGTAAAGAATTGCTTGCCAAGCGATTTGCACCATGTACTCCAGTACTAGCAGTTTCTCCCACAGCGTACAAACCAGGAATATTTGTGCGATTCATCAGATCTGTAAGAATACCACCCATCCAGTAATGGGCAGCAGGGGCGACAGGAATTGGTTCACACAAGACATCTATACCCCAGTGCTTACAGACTTTAATAATATTGGGAAAGCGATGGCGAATTTGATCAGGAGGAATGGGACGCATATCCAACCATACGTGAGCAGTAGCGAGATCGGTAGCAGTGCGTTGCAAATGGCTAAAAATTGCTCGACTCACCACATCTCTGGGAGCTAGTTCACCATCGGGGTGATAGTCAAAGGCAAAACGTCGCCCTTGATTATCTACAAGATGCGCTCCCTCGCCACGTACAGCTTCACTAATCAAAAAGCGGTCAGCCCCAGGTTTAGTTAAAGCTGTAGGATGGAATTGCACAAATTCTAAATCTCTTAGAATTGCCCCAGCTCGCCATGCGATCGCTACTCCATCCCCTGTACTCACATCTGGGTTAGTCGTTTGGGCAAATACTTGCCCGCCGCCACCTGTTGCCAACACTACAGCATCACTTTTGATCCATCTAATTTGATTTTGATAGAATAAGCTAATTCCTTGAGTACGCCCAGTTTGTGGATGTAACCATAAACTCAACGCTAAAGCTTGTTGAATCACTTGAATATTTTGGCGACGTAATACTTGAGCAGTCAGAGTAGTTATTACTTCCCTGCCTGTAGTATCAGCAGCATGAAGAACGCGGTGTTTAGAGTGGGCAGCTTCTAATGTTAAAGCTAACTCGTTGTTGTGACGGTCAAAAGCTACTCCCAAGTTTACTAAAGATTGAATGCAGCGAGGAGCGTGTTCGGCAAGGAATTCAACGACGGAGCGATCGCACAAACCCGCGCCGGCTTTGATCGTATCTTCAACGTGCAGTTTCGGTGAGTCGTCTGGGGCGATCGCCGCAGCAATGCCACCCTGCGCCCAATCACTAGCCGATAGAGAAACGGTTTTTTTGGTAATCAAACCCACTCGCAAAGATTCAGGCAAACACAGCGCTGTATACAATCCAGCAGCGCCAGCGCCGACAATTAAAACATCAAATTGGTTAGGGATATTTATTTGCTGCAAGGTATAGAGTAGTAGATAAGAAAAGTAAAAATTAACTATAAAAAGATGAAGAATGATAACTACTTCATTCCTCATCCTATCTAATAGGAAGACGCCTAGAGGGCGTCTACAAAATTTAGTATTGTTGTATTTTTTTTGCTTCCCATCCCACTCCCCTCAGAAAAGGAGTGGGTTGATGATTAAGAAATTAACTGCTATTGCGGTTCTCTATCTATAGATACCGTTGTTATAGCGGTCAAATCCCTCAGTATATACAGTTTCTACCGGGTTAACGGTAAATTTATCTAGATTAGCTTCCAAGATTTGTTTTTGGCGATCGCTCAATCCTCGAATTTTTAACACATCCTCTACGTTATCGTAAGGAGCATTTTGGATGATTTTGCCTGCCAAGGTAGGATACAATCCTGGGTATTTCTGAAAAGCTCGGACGTTGGTATTATTCAAATCAATTTTTTCACCATACACATCTGCCAACTTGGCGTCTGCGGGGTTCCGCAAAGTTCTTGTTCCCTCAACCGCCAGAACTGAGACTGATGGTAAAGCAAAACTGTTAAGGTTGGTAGCTTTGGCAATCTGAGGGTTACCCAGCCACACCAAGCATCCTAAAAACAACAAACTAAAAACTGTTAATAAACGCACCAATCCTCTCACGATTTTTCTACCTCTTTCATCAAACCGGAATAAAAGCTTTAAGCTAATAGCTCCAACTCAAAGATTTCAACGCCACAGACACCTATTTTGTGGGGTAGTAAGAAGTTGTGAAGTCAACTCAGCTATCAAGATGATGGCTTGTAAGTGTTTCTTTTTTATTCATCCTACCCAAGGCTGTAGTCTGGGCTACAGTCTTACAAAGCGCTGCTTTTAAGGCATCTATATTTTTATTGTTTATCTTTAGAGTTGATAGCTGACTAGCTTAATCAACACAGCAGTCATTAGAAACTAATATACAGCGTATTAATGTCCACAATATTTGCTGTTACTGGATCTGATCGAAGTTTTGCCAAAAAAACTTTTAGAGCTTTTTAACTGATTTGAGCCAAATGTCCTATTAATCTGACTTTTAATGGGATATCTTTGGGTATTTTATATTTTTTCTCGCTTTACGCTTATTTACAAAAAAATTTGGCGGGTTGCTTCCTGTGCTCAGTGTTGGTAACAGCCCACCAATATGCACTTCCATCCAAAAATTTACGAAATCGCGGCTTTGCCAAATCTAAAGGGGTGATTGATCGGAAAACGAGTTATGGTTTTTGGGTAGCGATCGCGAGCTTGGCACCTTCAACCTGTCGAACCCGATCCATGACTGCCACAACTTGCCCATGATTTACTTTCTCATCAGCATTAATAATTACCAGTGCTTCTTTGTTAGAGCCTACCAAAGTCCGCAATTGCTCTGTCAATGTTTCGATAGTTGTTGACTGACGATTAAGGCTAATTTGTCCTTTATCATCAAGGGTTATAGTGATTTTAGTTGGAACTTGCGCTCGTTGAGATGTTGTTGCTTTCGGTAAATTTACTGGTAACCCATCACTTCGGGTTAAAAACAGTGTTGACATGATAAAGAACGTCAAAATCGCAAATATAACATCAATCATCGGCACAATGTTAATCTGCGGTGGCATTTCTGCTTCATCTTGTAGACGCATAGACCATTTCTCCTCGTTCATAGCGACGACGGTAGAGTAGTTCTAACTGTCCGCCGTATTCTTGAATTAATGCCATTTGCCGTTGATATAATCCCCGAAAGGTATTTGCAAATAAGAGTGTAAATATTGCTACCACCAATCCTGCTGCTGTAGAAACGAGAGCTTCACTGATACCACTAGTGACACCTGCTGTTTGCTGCCCTCCCACATCACCAAGATTTAGAGAAGAAAAGGAAGTAATCAACCCTAGAACAGTTCCCAGTAATCCGAGTAGCGGTGCTAAAGAGACAATGGTGTCAAAAATATTACTAAATCGTTTGAGAGAAGGTATTTCTGCTTGAGCTTCACTTTCTAATGCCAAACGAAATTCTTCTGGATTCGGTTGATCTAGCTCTAAAGCTGCAAGAAAAATCCGGGCGATCGGTAAGTCAGCATTCTTCTTTAGCTTGTCGAAAGCACCAACAATGTTATCTAGACGATAAAGATTCAATACTTCCTTTACCACCCGATTTTGGCGATGAGTGATGCGATACCAAAAACGAAAACGTTCGATAATCAGGGCAACTGCCAACACGGAAAAAGCCAGCAGAGGCCACATAACTATGCCACCTGCTGTAAAAAGTCTACTAATCATGTGTTGTTCCTAAACTAAATCGATAACCCAAACTTAAGAGTATCAGGTTATATCAAACAAATGACAGATTTTCTCAAAAACAATATGATAAATAGAATATAATGTCAAGTTTTATCTAGTTTTTATGACAAACTTTATTAAAATTTAAATATTATCTACCGTTATCAGTATTGATTTATATGACCACATGAGTATTGTTTTGTCCGAAATTATTACATATACACTGCAACTAATTCCTGCTTGACTTTGATCTACAAGCATTTTAACCTGATAAGGTTAGTGATAATAGGTAGCAACAGAATTATGAGTGTTTCTAGTGTCGCTGGGCTACAGCGAGAGAAAGAAGCTAAAGCTCTGAAGTCTTTTTTGACTTTCAGCATAGTTGGCTCACTAATGCTACATATCGGTGTCTTAGCCTCTGGTATTGTTAATCTGTTGACTAGAGTGCCAGAGTTGGAAGAAGAACCCATTGAATTGACTTTCGTTGAGCCGGAGACACCGGAAACACCAGAACCACCAAAAGAGCCTGTCAAAGAGACAAAAATTACACCAATCCAGCCTCCTGTCAAAGTACAAACTCCCATTGAACCACCTGTTAAGCCAGCGCCTCAACCAGTTACTCCTGTACAGAAACCAGTACCACAACCAGTAAGACAAGAGCCGCCTGTTGCTAAAGCTCCACAGCAACCAGTTCCACCAGCAAAACCAACTGTCACAACACCTCAACAAACCACTGCTACTAACACCTCTCCCGCAGAAACTCCTGTACTCACACAATCTGGTAGTGATGAATTAAAGGCACAGTTGAGCGGGATCAGAGATTCTAGAGGTGCTCAAGCAACTGTTGGAACTTCAGAGAAACCAGTAGCTACTAGCCCAAGCTCTAACGTTACTTTTGGTACAAGAACTGGTACTGAACGTAGAAAACGTGAGACATTCGCAACCGCACCTACACCTCCAAGAATTCCTGCTGAATCCAACCGTGGTTCTGGCGATGGTCGTGCGGCTTGTCGTGAATGCAACACCAAATATCCAGAACAAGCCAGACGGCGGGGTGTTGAAGGTAGAGTTGAAGTAGCTGTTGATACAGATGGCAAAGGTAATGTCACAAATGTTCGGTTAACCAGATCGAGCGGAAATCGTGAATTAGATGAAGCTCATCTGAGACAAGCACGTGATTGGAAATTAAAACCCTCAGAAGCTGGTAGACGAGGAGTAACAATCGGAACTGAATATGCAATTCAAGGTTCACGACGTTACCGTAATGTTCAAGAACAGAAGAAAAAAAGGCAAATAGAACAGAGAAATCGGGAAAACGTAGCAGCTGAACAACGCAGACAGCGTTTGGAAGCAACATCAGGTAGTAATACAGACGTTCCTACCTCTAGTAGAAAACGGCGACGATTAGAAACTCCTGCACAACAAACTGCTGCTCCCAGAAATACAGAATCTGGATTTAATCGTCTTCCACAACGCCAAAATGCAGGAACTAGTTCCCCAACTAGGACACAAACAGCTACACCACCTCGTCAGCGTCTAAGAGAATCTCTACGTCAGACACCACAGAACAATGTGGAAAGGAATTCCGCTAGTACTTCGCAGCCAACCCAAATTCGACGGCGGCGACGGCAGCAAGGATCAAGCAATAGCAGTGCAAATAGGTTACGGGATGCTCTACGCCGTAATAATCAGCCATCTGCACCTGCCTCTACAACACCAACTACTCCCAATAATGGTGGGGGATGATTAGCACACTCGTGAGCATAAAATCACCATGTGGTCAAGCGATCGCACGGTGATTCGTAAACTTAATATCAACTTGGTTTCTGAGTTAACTGTCAACAAATAAGGCAGTAGGCATAAAAAACCTCACCCCTTGCCCCTGGTTTTTATTAGGGAGAGGGGTGACACCCTGCCTGTAAGCCGTTTTTAACGCTCAAATGAAAAATAAATGATAAGGTTATTTTGTAGATAGAAATGACAATTTTTATTATTAAACAGATACGAATAATTGAATCTTTCTCAGAAAAGCAGCCTAAAAAAGCTTATGTGTAAAGTATATAATCAGTTTAGTTCGAGAAAATTATCGTAAAAAATTTCTTTTATGTTGGCTGAGAATAGCAAGCATCAAACATAGTTCAAATGCAAGTAATACCAATTTAAAAAATGATTAAGGGCAGATGGATTCGCCCAACCCAAATACAGCGATTTTCAATTCATTTTCCAAAACTTGTACTGAGCTTGTCGAAGTATCCAAAATTGTATAACTCAGCGAACGGCAAAATATATTAGTTCGTTCTCAATCAATATTTCTATTTCATATGGGTAGTAGCTATTTGTCATGAACAGGAAAAAATTCCATGACATCGCATTCTATATTCATCGATATATAGGTTTGGTTGTGGGGTTCATTGTAGTTTTGATTGGGTTAACTGGTAGCTTGTTGGTATTTAGACCAGAAATAGAGTATTTCTTAGTAACACAAAAATTTGGTCATATTGTTCCTGGGGAGCAACGTATATCTATTGACTTGGTTGCGGAAAGCGTCAAGTCTGCGATCGCTCAACAACCAGATCTTAAGATAGGCTTTAGCATCCTACCAAACAATCCTACCTCTTTTTATCATGTAAGGCTGTGGGACTCTAAAGATAAGCTTACTCAGATGTTTATTCATCCCTACACAGGTGAGATAATGGGTTGGAGCCAAGAAAGTTCTGACATCATGCAGCTTGTCGTGAGATTACACTATGAACTTTTGGCAGGTAAACCCGGCTTGATTATTACTGGTGTTACTGGTTTGCTGTTATTCATTCTCAGCCTTACAGGAGTAATATTATGGCCTGGTTGGAGAAAACTGATTGCTGGATTCAAAATCAAGTGGAATGCTCATTTTAAAAGAGTAAATTTTGATATTCACAAGGTTACGGGAATTATTGCCGTTGTTTTCTTATCCTTCACAGGTTTCATAGGCTTTTGCTGGAATTTCTACGATCAATCCGTTCCATTTATCTATGCTGTTACTTTAACTCCCAAGCCACCAGAGCTAGTTTCTCAAAAGATCCCCAGTCAATCACCGTTACCACTATCGCAAATCTTGAAGAATGCAGATGCAGTTTTGCCAAATACCAAAACAACCTACATTGGAATGCCAGATCAGCCAGAAGGAATTATCAGGGTGGGAAAAAGACAAGCTCATGAAACTTTTTACTACGGTGAAAGTGAGGTTTTATTAGATCAGTACAATGGCGAAGTTTTACGAGTATCTGATAGCCGATCGCTGGCTTTAGGCGATCGCATCCTCACTTCTTTTGTCCCTTTACACTACGGCACCTTCTGGGGATTCACTAGCCGCATTCTCTACGTATTCGTTAGTTTTGCGCCCTTAATTTTGTTTGTCACTAGTTTGGTAATGTGGTGGCATCGTTATCGGGTAGATACTATGACTGCTACAAAGTTATAGCTCCCCAAAATTTTTAAACTAGTCGCGGAACTGAACAAAATCCTCTTTCCTTCTACCCCTTTGCAACGCGCTGCTCTCTGCCTCCTGGCTTGAAAGTGTGAGGAAAAGAAATGAGAAATCTCCAATTTATCAATTCTTGGTGGCTAGCTAGTATAGTATTTGTGCTTTTGACGCCAGCAGTATTGGCAGGTGAAGCAAAAAACTCATCAGTTTTCAATTCAGATATTCGTCAACTACGTGAATTAAAGCTTCCCCTTACCAAAGTTACGCATTTACTCTCACAACAAACAACTCAGACAGAAATTATCAAAGTTACAGGAGTAAAACTCAATTCTACCGATACAGGCTTTGACGTGATCTTAAAAACCACAGAAGGCGCGAAACTAGAAGTTAATACTAACAGTAAAGGTAATACCTACGTTGCTGATATTCCCAATACACAGTTGCAGGGGAATGCCTTTCGTCAAGCAAAACCAGTAGAAGGAATAACTGAGGTAACTGTAACAAATCAAGATGACAATTCTATCCGAGTTATGGTGCTTGGTTCAGTAGGCGCTCCCAAGATTGAATTGTTTGACAGTGATAAGGGTTTAATTTTTGGAGTGACACCACTTGTATTACCTGTGCAACCACAGCAGCCCAAGCCCTTATCTACCCTACAGCACTCCTCATATCAGGTGCTAAAACAGGGGGAATCTTCCGAAATTCTGAGCTTTGCTGAACGCTTAACAGTTGACGATGCGTTTGAGAGAATTTCTTTAGGAGATGGTGCTTCGGTTTTGAGTTAGCGATCGCACTAATTAAACAAATGCGATCGCTAGATTCAAAAAAGCAATTAAGCTGCTTGAGCAATCAACTGATTAGCAATTTGCTGTGCTTGGTTAATGGGAATGGCAAATCCTAATCCTTGAGCACCTTGAATAATCGCGGTATTAATGCCGATTACCTGTCCATTTTGATTCAATAAAGGGCCACCTGAATTACCAGGGTTAATCGCTGCATCTGTCTGAATAAAACCGATTCCGCGTCCGCCAAATGCACGACTAGAGCGTTCTGTTCCACTGATAATACCTACTGTCACGGTGTTATCTAAACCGAGAGGATTACCGATCGCGATCGCCCATTCTCCAGGTTTGAGGCGATCGGAATTACCAACGCTGACGGTAGGTAGATTGTTAGCTTGAATTTGTACAACCGCCACATCTGTGCTTCTATCTGCACCTAACACCCTACCTGTAAAGCTACGGCCATCTTTCAGAGTTACTCTTACCGTATCTGTACCAGAAACTACGTGAGCATTGGTCAAAATTAAACCATTTGACTGAATAATAAATCCAGAACCAGTTCCCCGTGCGACTCGTCTACCGGATTGGCTGTACCGACTCGATACTGTACGCGTGGAGTCGATGCGAACTACCGCCGCTCCACTTCTTTCTACCGCAGCAGCAATAAAGTTAGTATCAGTGTTTACCACCTGAGTAGTTGGTTGTTCAGAAAGTACTGCCTTTGTGGGCATTAAATGTGCTCCAAATAGAGCAGTCATCGCCCCAACAGACACTAAAGACAAATTAGTTAGCGACTTTTTCAAGGAGATATTAGTAGACATTGCAGATTTCTAAATCAAAGAATGAATAGCAATACAATCAGCAAAAGACGACTCCGTTTTCCTCACCTGATATCTTGCAGTACTGTGTATACACAAATCCCGCCAACGGTTACAAACCGTTGTCTAATAGCTAAAGTCCTCTAAAGGGGACTAGATATTTCCTGTTTTCGATGTAGTCCATTTGAATGGACTTTCGCTATGAGCCTGGGATTTACAATCCCAGACGGACATGGGTTTTACCGAATGGAGAAAGCCAGAGGCTCTAATGCTCGCAACCAGGTTGAACATGGTAACGAGGGATTCGAGGCTGTGCCTGGTGGCTGTTGGTAGGAGTACAAGATATGAATCACCCACAAATTCAGTTAGCTTGCAGCAAACGCTTGACAATATCTAGGGCTACTTGCGCAGTTTGATTGAGCAATTTTGGATCTACTGTTTTATCATTCGGTGTGTGGTAATTTGGTTCCTGACCCCGATAGAAAAACAAGACTGGTACACCTTTTTTGGCAAAGGGTGCATGATCGCTACCAGCATAAGAACCCAAAACTTTCATATCTGGCTTAACGTTTTTGGCAAAGGCGGTTAAGGATGATGTACCACCAATACCAAGCTCCTCGTTCACGCCAACCATGTCAAAGTTCAGCATTCCTTTCAGCCCTGAGAGAAATTCTGGTTTAGCAGTGTTCACAAAAGCTCGTGAGCCGTGCAGCCCATCTTCTTCACCATCAAAGGCGACAAACCAGGCTTGGCGACCAAGACTTGTGTTAGATAAATTACGCGCTAGTGCGAGTACTACTGCTGTTCCAGAGGCATTATCATTTGCTCCTGGTGAACCAGGCACTGAATCGTAATGCGCTCCCAGTATAATATTTGGCTTGATTACACCTGGTAGATGTGCGATAACATTACGCCCGGTGACAACCTGCTGTTGAGCATTGACATTTAAGCTGATATTAGTTGGGGTATTCTGCGCTTGTTCCAGCAAGGAATTACCACGCTCACTCGAAAGTGCCAGTACAGGAATTTTCGGCGGCTCTCCCAAGGTACCACCATCTAAATTGCCTGGTTTATTGTTGACTATTACTAAGCCAACCGCCCCAGCAGTAGCGGCATTTTCAGCTTTTTCCCAAAAGCGAATTTCACCGCGTCGGACAATAGCGATCGCACCTTTGACATTCACTTGCTCAAAGTCACCAGTTCGCCCAACATTGGGAACTGCCACCAGTGGTGCATTGAGCTTGCCAGGGATCGTATTATTGAGTGCCTTACCCTCGATGGTTGTACCATCTATAGTTAGGTTTGAGCCTGAGTCTACAAACTTTTGATAATTAAAAGTTTGTACTTCAGTAACATAACCAGCTTTGCGGTATTCCTCAATTAGGTAGGCGCTTGCCTTCTCCATAACTGGCGTACCAGCAACTCGCGCACCCATATTAACCAAAGCTTCAACATCTGCATAATTAGCATTGATGCGATCGCTTTGTTTTGCCTCAGCTTTTGGCAGAGATTCAACAACTTTATTTAAACGATTGGGTTGTAAAGCGCAAGCTGTAGGTAGTGAAACCACAATAGCTATCAGCGCTGCCTTTAACCAAGAATTTGTTTGGTTTGTTTTTAAGGGAGTCATTAATGCTAGGTTGGATAAGTCATATATTTATTCGCTCCTGTTATTTTTAGTGTGATAGGTAAGAATGACAAAAAAATGTCAACTGTAACACAACAGTTAACAGTATCGCTTACTACATTTAATTTGATTCATAACAAATAATCTATAGCTTTACAGTAGATAAACTCTAGCAAGTTAGTAAATCTTGCTGCACCTAGAGAGTGTTTTGAATATAGAATAAAGTGTAAAAATATACTAAAATATTGGGCGTCAACGGAAGTTAATACTTTATCTGTTCCCTGTTCTCTTTTAAATATGGATGATTCCAAGTTCTTTCTAATATTTGGTTCTATATTTGGTGGTATTGGTAGTATATTTGCTGTCATAGGCATTATCTTTGGACTCAATACTCATTCTTTTATTGGTACAGCAGTATCATCACAAGGAACTGTAATTGACTTAGAATTACGTTCATCAACTGATAACAAAGGTCGCTTTTCTTCGGTTTATTATCCGGTGGTTAAATTTGCCTTAAGTTCCGGTGAACAAACTATATTTAAATCTAATACAGGCAGTAATCCACCAGCATTTACCAAAGGTCAACAGATAGAAGTTCTATACAATCCTCAAAAACCAAATTCTGTCATGATTAATTCTTGGTTAGATCTATGGTTTTTGCCTGCAATGTTTACTGGTATGGGATCAATTTTCGTGCTAATTGGAGGAGTTGCATTAGTTAAATCTTTTCCTCGTCTGCTGACTTTCAAGTAAAAATCGGGAAAGGAATTGCGAGGAAGTTGCTTTTCTATCCCACTTTTTCTCAATTCTTTCCTACACTATAAGTTGGTTCAGCAAAAAATACTGCAACCTAACTATACTATGCTTTTTACTCTTGCTTCGCAACTGCTTGAGCGAGTCCAAACTTATTGTGTTCGCACTCCCACTATTTTGCAAATGGAAGCAGTAGAATGCGGTGCTGCTTCCCTGGGTATTATTCTTAGCTATTACGGTCGCATTGTACCTCTGGCGAAACTCCGAGAAGAGTGTGGTGTTTCGCGAGATGGGAGCAAAGCTTTTAATATTCTCAAAGCTGCCAAAAATTATGGTTTAGATGCAAAAGGTTTAAAAGTACCTTTTGAAAATCTTATAAATCTTCCTCCTCCATATATTGTCTTTTGGAATTTCAACCATTTTCTTGTCTTAGAAGGGTTTGGTAAAAAGCACGTTTATCTCAACGATCCGGCTACAGGACGCAGAAGCATTTCTATAGAAGAGTTTGACCGTGCATACACTGGCGTGATCTTGGTTATGGAGCCAGGAGTAAGCTTTCAAAAGGGAGGCAAAAAAAGTAATATTATCTCTGCTTTGCTGACTCGCTTACAAAACTCGTGGGGTACTATCCTATTTTGCCTATTTGCAGGTCTATTGCTGACAATTCCCCGATTAGCTGTGCCAGCATTCTCTCAAGTCTTTGTTGATGAAATTTTAGTTCAAGAGCGTCAAGAATGGTTACGTCCCTTGTTATTGGGGATGATTCTAACTGCTGTGTTACGGGCGTTACTTGCCAAAGTCCGACTGATCTATCTGCGGCAATTGATGGTGAAATTATCAGTTACTATGTCAGGAAAATTTCTCTGGCATATTCTGCGCTTACCTGTGGGATTTTATGCCCAACGTTATGCAGGAGAAATCAGCAGTCGGGTTCCCATCAATGACACAGTTGCAGACATACTTTCAGGACGTCTGGCAACGACGGTAATTGATGCGGTGATGATGGTTTTTTACCTGTTGATTATGATTCAGTACAACTTAATGCTGAGTGCGATCGCTGTCGGTTTTGCCGCTATCAATATTCTTGCCCTGCAATTTATTTCTCAAACTCGTGTTGATACAAATCTGCGGTTAGCCCAAGAACAAGGTAAAGTTTATGGAGTTACTGTTAGTGGCATTCAGACTATAGAAACCATCAAAGCATCTGGATTAGAGTCTGATTTATTTTCTCGATTTGCTGGTTATTATGCTAAAGCACTTAATGTTCGACAAGAATTAGGCTTACAAACTCAAATTCTCACTGCATTGCCTATAATTTTGACGAGCCTAACAACGGCTTCTATTTTAGTTGTCGGTGGTTTAGAGGTGATGAACGGCAATCTCAGTATTGGGATGTTAGTTGCCTACCAAAGTTTAACACTGAGTTTTTTAGAGCCAATTAACAGCTTGGTGAATTTTGGCAGTACTCTGCAAGAGTTAGAAGCTGACTTAAATCGCCTTGATGATGTCCTGCAAAACCCGATTGATGTAGAAGTAGAAAGGAAAGAGGACACGGGGAGGTGGGGACGCGGGGACACGGGGAATGTAAATGAAAGTTTCTCCCCCCCTTTGCGTCTCTCCTTCTTTGCGTCTTCCTCCTCCTCTAAATTAGAGGGCTATATTGAGTTACGAAATGTCACCTTTGGCTACAGCCGTTTAGAACCGCCTATAATCGAAAATTTAAGCTTGAGTATTCAACCAGGACAACGAGTGGCATTTGTAGGCAAGAGTGGTTCTGGTAAGTCTACGATCGCTAAATTAATTTGTGGTCTTTATGAACCTTGGGATGGGGAAATTTACTTTGATGGTATTCCGCGCAAGCAAATCCCGCGTTCTGTATTGGCTAATTCTTTAGCAATGGTTGAGCAGGATATCTTTTTATTTGCCGGAACAGTACGGGACAACATCACTCTTTGGGACTCAACAGTGCCCAATGCAGATTTGATCCAAGCTTGTCAAGATGCGGCGATCAAGGATTTAATCTTATCAATGCCTGGAAGGTATGACGCTGAATTAATTGAGGGAGGGATGAATATTAGTGGTGGGCAACGCCAGCGTCTAGAAATTGCCCGTGCTTTAGTTAAAAATCCAACGGTGTTAGTACTCGATGAAGCTACCAGCGCCCTCGATCCCGAAACAGAATTAATAATTGATCAAAATTTGCGACGACGTGGTTGCGCATGTATCATCATTGCCCATCGACTCAGTACAATCCGTGATAGTCATGAAATTATTGTGCTAGAAGCAGGCAAAGTCGTCCAAAGAGGTACTCATAAACAATTGTGGCAACAAGACGGAATTTATACTCGTTTGATGAAAACACAAGAGGCTTAAATACGTTGTTAGTCATTAAGTAAGAGCTCCAATACGTCATTTTCCAATCGGAAACTACTACTTGGAATTGGGTAAAACCCGCTTTACTTATAGCTGCAAGGTCATTTTCTAAGCTTCTAAAATAGAAGTAAGTCACAAAAATAAGTTTTATTTATATGAAAATCCAGTCGTCAGTGCTAGTCCATTTAGGATTTGGCAAGTATGTGCGTTCCGATCAAGTCACAGCAGTAATACCGATTGACGAAGATAGAGGGCCAGGACGACGCACTTTTGTTCATCTTCAAGGGCAAGTTGATCCAATTATTGCCTCAAGAGCTGAGGATACCATCGTGCGCGATCTAGTACAAGAACCGCGTGAAGTGACCCAAGCACGTCAACAACAGGAAATTCTTCAAGATTTATTGGTAGATTTGGGCAATGTTAATTCTACTGTGCGTAGAATTAGCCGTGATGAAGGTGGTTTAGATCTCGATTTACTGGAGCGGCGCATCCGTCAAATCTTAGACAATGAAACCAATCTTAAAGCCACCGCATAGCCTGTGAATTGCCTGCAAACAAGTAAAAACTTAGCAAGATAAACACGCTGAATCTGAATAGTATGCACCTGATGCCTACGGCAAAGACTTCTTCTCATACAGACAATAAAGATTCGTTAAAGCTAGAAGCATCTAAGCCTCGTTTATGGATGCCAGAGCGCGTTATATTTACAAAAGCCGCTTTGGCAGAGCCTTACGGTCAAAAAATATTAGAGCGCGTACAGTCCCTCAATTTACCCATTGAAGAGCTATCGCGAAATCGCCTGACTGGTTTACGTGGTGAAGGCGATCGCGATACCTACAATATTGCCAAGCGCACCCTTGCCGTCGTCACTGCACCACCCAGCCACTTTAAACTCAGCCCCATTCCACCTTCTGCGGATTGGCAGTTTCACATTGCTGAAGGATGTCCAGGACATTGTCAATACTGCTACCTAGCTGGTAGTTTGTCGGGGCCACCTGTGATTCGTGTCTTTGCCAACTTACCGCAGATATTAGAGAACTTAGCAGCATACGAACGACCAAGCCAGACAACGACATTTGAGGTTAGCTGCTATACCGATCCACTCGGTATTGAGCATTTAACCGGAAGTCTAGGTGAGTGTATTCGCTACTTTGGTAATCGTCAAGAAGCTCATCTACGCTGGGTGTCGAAGTTTGATGCCATAAATGATTTACTCGATTTGCCGCACAATGGCCATACCCGTTGTCGAATGAGTATAAATGCTGCACCTATTGCCAACAGGTTTGAAGGCGGTACTGCGTCGGTGGCAGCCAGACTGAGTGCGTTGCGACAATTAGCTTTACCACGAAAGCGTGGTGGTGGTGGATATCCGGTGGGAATAGTCATCGCGCCAATTATGCCCATAGATGATTGGCAAATGCACTATAGCCGTTTGTTTAACCAAATTAGCGAGACGTTAAATTTTGAGTGCGATCTTACTTTTGAGTTAATCTCACATCGATTCACACCTGGCTCAAAAGAGGTGTTGCAAACCTGGTATCCGCAATCAAAGCTAGATATGGATGAGTCAAAGCGTAGCATCAAGCGAAACAAGTTTGGCGGCACAAAGTATGTATATGATGCTAATACTATGAAGATGCTACGCCGCTTTTTTGAAGCTGAAATTGAACAGCACTTCAGTAATGCTAAATTGCTTTATTGGACTTAGGGCTAATTCTTCGTCTTTTTACAAACCAAGCTCGTTCCACTGTTAAAACAATTCAACCCCAAATTCCAGAGGACGTCCCCGTACAAGACTAAAAGCTTGCTGTGGAGGCACCTCTGGTTTTCTCAAAAACCAATATTCTGTAGCATCAGAACCATAATTGAAACCCACAATCACCACATATTCATTGTCTGGATTGTAGTTATCAATTAAGGTAAAAAATTGTGCGTATTCTATTGGTTGCTGTTTAGCAGCCTGTGAAAGTTTTGCCATGTTCCATGCTTCACTACCTTTGGCGACGTAGTGAACTGAGTTCCCCAAATGTGATACTCCTTCAGTAATTGAAAAGTTGTTGCCACCGGAATGCTGGATATTTACAACTTTGTGTAGATAAAGATAGCCTCTACCTAGGTTTTGAAAAAACTTCCATGCTTGAGCACTAAACAGTATTTCACATTGTTCGATAATGTTTTGCGCAATTTTAACTCGAATTTCTTTTTCTGGTGTCATTTTAGTTCTCACTGTAGTGGTGACAGTTAGTGCAAAGTTTCAATTCCCAAATCTTCTTTTAAGCACTCTAATTGTTTCCACAGTTCCTCTATTTGTTGGTATGCCACCTCAGAATTTATTTTGCCGTTGGTTTCTAAAGCACAAATATAACTAATTCGCTGGGAAAATTTCTGCAAAAAGGCGTTGAATTTTAAATTTTCTGGCTTGACTTCACCATGATAATTACTATATGTGTACAAAAAATCATCTTTATGTGTCATCCTGTTTTTCAGACTATTATCTTTTTTAAAGAGAATAGAAGAGCAAGTAACACAAGGTGTATCTATTCTCCCATAAGTTTCCCAAGAGGGATAAATATAGTTTTGTAACCAACAAGTAAGCTCCCAAGAATACTTATTGGAGATTTCGTTTAGTAATAAAAATGCTGTTTTTTTTGACAAAAAATCAATTTGTTCTCCATATATATATAAAGGAAAAGCCAGACTTTTTAATATAGTTTCATATTTATTCCATATCTGACTTTCTTCTTGATAAAAACAATAATTAATTAAAGAAAAGCCTGCAATACTCAAATCTACTCCATTAGAAGCAAATACAAAACTCTCGCCGTTTTTATCTGTTTTATAATCATCAGGTAGCCAAAAATCTACACAAAAAAATTGGTAGTTGGTAGATGTAATCATGATGAATATTCAAAGAATTTCTTGTCAGCAAACAGTCTCTAACACTAATCTATCAAGTCAACACAAACTTTATGAAAATACATTAGTGCTGAGAGCAAAAGTATGTTAGTAACAACATATTTGCTTTTGCTGATTTTTAAAATATGTCTCAAGGTAGATAAACAATTATTTCTTGGGTGGAGTGCTGAAAGTTTGTGTATGAAAATTTTATTTCAAGTTATTTTGACATTTTTCTTATTTTTTACTTATAAATCTCTTATTTTTTATATTTTTATTTAGGTTATGTTTAGTTTAAAAGCTCCTATTACTATATTTTTTACTAATGTTATTACCTCAACTTTTCTAAAATTCACGATTATAGACAGATACAGACTAACAAGTAAGGTTTCTAATTTGGGTATCTAACTTCATCTATCCGTATATGCATAAAAGACTTGCGCGCCATAAACGCGTAGGGATTCTTGAAGTAGGCAGATCTAACACTATCACCTGGATACTTCTGGGTAAGCTATTCCACGTCTAATACCAAATTGGCACGCGGGAGTCTTGTTTCAAAATTTTGGACTAGCCTATTAATCAATGTTTTTAATCCAAAATCACGCCACTTGCACTCAACGCGCTTAATCCGCAAGGGCGTACTGACTCCAAAATCCACGCATTGGTATAAGCACCATTCAAAAATTTTAGTTTTTTGTACATAGCATACTAATGTACTAAATATAGTACAATTGAACTATGCAAAAAGAACTTGTTTATAGGATTGGGCAAAAAGTTTATGTGAGTGAACCCAAGATGCCGCAGTATGGCAAGTGGGTTATCGTTCGCGGTACTAGTAATGGACACAGCTTAGGCATATTTTTAGTTTGCAGAGATGATAAAGGAAATAAATTGCTGCTGCGAGAGTCAGAAGTTTCTATTTCCCAGCCTGTAACTGGATATAGCTAAGACCTTGCTAACAATTAGTGCGCACAGTGTTGAAGGTTGCATAAAAGTTGTATATAACTTTACAAGTTGTTAGTTTTCTGGAATTCTTATTTTTAACCTCATTGATATGCTTACCTTTCGCCAGTGTATATATTGCCCTGGCGGTTTTTCTTTTTATACCTTCCCTTCAACAATAGACCTCTGGCATGAATCAAGAAAACAAACCCATTAATCACGATATATATAAATCATGTACAGACGCTGCCATGACACATCTCTACAAAAAGATATGTTTCGCTTTTAGAATAAATCAACTTTTGGAGGAGTGTTAAAGCGTCATTGGAGCAACAGGTTCAATATCAGGATCGAAACCACCAACCTGATTAGTTCGCAACACCCATGCCTCACCACCTTGTTTGAGAAATGCTTGCGTCACCTCATCACTAGTCAGGTGAGGTAAGATAGTACGCCAACTTAGCAAGCTGCGGATTAAGTTTTGCACCGGATCATCTTCTAGGGTGCTACCTAATACCTCAGCCTGATTTTTCCAGTCTGCTCGTGCCGTTCCCCAAGGTAACAATAGACGTCTCAAATCGAGACCTAAACTTTCTAGCTGCTCTAATCTATGCAACTGTGAGGGATGCTGTTTTTTCCACTCCTCGATGTTTGGGTGAGAACGAATCGCTTTAGCTATTTGCCTGAGTGCAGCGTATAAGGCTTGATTGGCATCCTGGGTACAGTTTGCAGGCCCTACAAAAGTGCCTCCTGTCCCATCGCCAATGCGATAGCGAGCAGCCATTATTTCTAACTGGTAAACCACCTGATCCAGAGGCGATCGCTTTTGACCATTCTCTGTTTCATAATCACCAGTAAACCCATCGAGTGCGACTATGGTATCGGCAACAGGGCGTAATCCCAACCATCCAAAGAAGCGATCGCCCATGTAACGAGACCAATGCAGGCTACCTGAAATCAGTCCATCAGTATTATGCGTGTAAATTTGGTGATAAACAATCTCAAACCGTAATTCATCGGTTAACGGTTCCCGCACTACCTGGGCAATGCCGTAAGCAAAGTGACCGAAGTAGAGTGGGCCTTTTGCAGTTGATTCGGTTTTATTGCCACCAATCCCACCATAGACATGAATTAACAAAGCCCGTTTACCTTCGCGCCAAGCAGTTGCACTTCTTTTTTCAGTTGTCCCCCAACCCAGCACAACAGAGCTAATTTTACCTTTCTGGGCAGCCAGATTACCCCAAGACTCTTTTTTCAGATACTTTTTGACTGACTTTTTGCCGACAACCACGCGCTCTGGTTTGACCTGTAACAGGACACGGGGAGCTAGAGCCTGCACAACAAACAGTCCTGACTCATCCCAAGCACCATAGATGTACCATCCACTTTCGTTCAGAGTATATTTTTCAATATCTTTACTGGTTGATGGATAAGTATGATTGCGATCAGTTACCACAGGAGGCATTCTCACAATTTCATCTGCCCCATCAAATTACTCTGAAGCCCGATTGAAGTGAACTACACGAAACAAGTCACTTTCAGGCTCAATTGGCTGAACGAATTTTACTAGTCCGTAGTAAAGTCCCGTAATTTGCACAGGCTCGTGAGAGATGTACAAGATGTGTGGTGCCTGAGAGCCGCTTTCACCATGCGAGGATTTATTCAGTTGTAGCGAACTCTGTGTAGTATCGGGGCGCACAACAGGTGGTTCTTGCAACATTACCATCACGTCATCTTCAGGATGCGAACTTGCTAGCGATTCCAAGGGATTGACAAGTCGCCAGTGATTAATCCGAGTCGGATGAACGTTGCCCTGTTGAGTTGGTAACCATATCTAATCAAGGCTTGATACATTACCTGGGCAATCCCCAGGTTGTAAATTGGCCCATAGCGTTTGTCAGCAGAAACCGCCACGACCAAGACGTTGCAAATGTTGACTAAATAACCAAACAAGCTGGCAGGATTTTTGAGCCTGAATGAGTCAGCCAAATGCCAAAAGAATGCCAAGGGACGGTTTCCTGTTAGTGGGTTATTTAATTCCTTTAATTAGCACCATGTCCTTTGGTAAGACTGATGCCAAAGAGTCTAGAAACTCTTGAGCATCTGGCAGATACTCAAATGTGGACTGACCGATACCGTCGAGATAAATTACGTAGCGTGTAATCGCTTGTTTTTGTGGGATAGGTTGTAACTGGGCTGTTGCTGGGGGCGTGGTGTCTACTTGCTCGCCATACCAGCCTGCCCACCAGCCGAGGGCTTCCAAGGGAGCTAAGAGTGCAGCGGCTACAAAAGCAATAATACCAATCCACACCAGATTAAAGGCTAGTTTAAAAATACCGCCTAAATTTTCATACCAGGCAAACCACCAGTAGCGAATTGGTGAAAGGAGGATGAGTGCAGCAAAAGTTACACCAATTAGGGCAAGTATGCCGGGTAATTGTTTAACGATTTTACTGAGTTGAAAACGAGGGTTTTTGTCTGTTGCACCAGTCTGAGCAGTGAATGCTGCATTGCTTTGGGAACTTGAGACAGGAATAGGCGATCGCACCTTTACACGAGCGATTTGTTCGGCTCCTGTTATTTCCTCTTCCACTTGGGGAGACGTAACAGCATTTTTTGTCTTTGGTATGTTAACCGTTGTTAAATTTGTGGCAAATGAACGTAATCTTCTTTGCAAAATAGCTGAAAACCGTTTGCGCTTGGTAACTAGCTCTACACCTGCTACCTGACAAGCAATCCAATGACCGAACTGGGCAATGGGCTGTCCAATAGTGCGTTGAATTGTCCAGAGCGTCAACCATCCCAACGCTACAGTTCCAAATGCCTGCCACAAACTAGTATCGCTGACAGCAGCAAAGCTTACAACCATCGCCAGTAATTGCCACAGCGATAAAACAGATAGGATCGGTTCACCCAAGTAAGGCATTGCCCCGAAAATGCTAAAAATGAGCGGTGCGTAGCTAAATCCTAAAGTGCGAGCCACTACATCAAAAGGAGCTGCAACTGTAAATGGAGCAAAGCTAATCAGCCAGGTACTCAAAACCAGGAACAAGTAGCCAGATGCAAACAAGACAGCTCCAATCAGTAGGGTGAAAACAAAGCGAATTGGTGTGACACGGTTGACGAATAGAATTACGCTCTGAGCAAGGACTTGGGATAGACTCGCAGCCAGAACAACAACTAATGCTACTATTGAGCCATCAGGCAGAGTGTTTATGTGCTCAATTGCTTCAGAGTTAAGAGCAAGAACCCATCCCAATAGCTCCCAAAATCGGTCGAGGGCGGTTTCATTCATGGCAAATGGAGTGAACGCTTACCAATCTGAATCGCACCTAAGCGCGAATGACTAAAAGCAGAAGCCAGCAGCCTTGCTCTGAATTTTAGTTTAGCAAGTGTTAACGCTATAATTCCTTCAATTGATATCAGTGCTCATATCAATTTTGGATTTTGGATTTCAGATTTTGGATTAAAATCACTTATTAATACGCTATTCCAAAACTTTTAAACAAGGCTTACATATGCCTGATCTTACATGATCACTATCCTACTAGTTCAAGATGATGTTTCTCAAGAAGAAAACATTATTGATATGGTGAATAAGGTTGTCGAGCCATTTAGCAGCTTGGATAATCAAATCAGCACCAATGATAAGTTTTCTAGTGTTGCATAAAAGTTGTATATAACTTTATCAAAATATAATTTTCTGGAAATCTTAGTTTTAGTTCAGCAAACCCATGTTGAGCTATCGAATCCACTTGTGCCAGTGTTGTTCTCCACACTGGCTTTCTTATGACATCTTTTATATAAATTTGCTTGAAAGGTGCTAATTACAGATTTTTTCTAATTTTTTGCAAATTTTTGGTTGTTAGTATTTGCTTCAAAAAAATTTCTCTTTCTAAAGATAGTTAACGTGTTAGCATATCAGCAGTAGGCTACACTGCATCTTGTGCATATATTTATAAATTTAGATAGTGTCAGAAATATTAACTCAGAATAACTTTGCTCATGGTTTAAAAGTTATTACTTCCAGCGATTTAGACCTAGCAGAGATTCTCAAGTCTTTTGGTTTACCACCTTTTTGGGTGCGTGAGCCAGGCTTTGCCACACTAATTCAAATTATCCTAGAACAACAGGTTTCTCTCGCGTCAGCTAAAGCAGTTTTTGAGCGTTTGCAGGAAACCATATCACCAATTACTCCAGAAGGATTTCTGACTCTAGATGATGTTCAAATTAAAAAAATCGGTTTTAGCAGGCAAAAAGCTCTTTATGGACGCCTACTATCACAATCTATCATTACAGGACAGCTTGATTTAGATAGCCTCAATCAGATGAATGATGAGGATGTACGTTCTGTTCTCAAAAAGATCAAAGGTATTGGAGACTGGACAGTTGATATATATTTACTGATGGCATTGCGGCGAGCGGATAGTTTACCAAAAGGAGATTTAGGATTAGCGCTGGCAATACAGAAAGTAAAACGCTTAGAAAATCGCCCTTCACCAAGAGAAATAGAACTTATCGCCGAGAACTGGCGACCTTGGAGAGCGATAGCTACGCGTTTGTTATGGCATTATTATTTGAGCGATCGCTTCTTGCTCCGCAAATAAAAATGTTCCTAGCACAATTGGTAATTAAGTTATTAAGTTTTGGTAAGGAGCGAATTCTTGTTCGCCCCATCAGCCTTCTGAAATCTTGCCTGAAAATTTGAATCACGATTAAACTTCAACAGTACACAATTTGATTACCATAACCACAAACTTCTAATAAGCCTGCCACTCAAGGGGAACTTGTTCTACAGGAACGGCATTGGCAATGGTACCATTCATTAACCAAATAGTGTTCTCGCCAGTTTGTTCGTCACGCCAGAAGATATCTGACTTGCCATCGTTATCAACATCACCAATACTAGCTTTCCACGATGAATTAGTTGGAGGTAGGAAAGCTTCTGTACCAATAGATGTACCATCCATCAACCAAGCGGTGTTTTCACCAGTTGTCTCATTGTGCCAAAAAATATCTGTTCTGCCATCTCCATTAAAATCCCCAACAGAAGATTTCCATGAAGAATCCAGTTTGGGTAAAGAACCTGCACTGATAAAGATACCATTCATTAACCAAACAGTATTTTCATCCGTTTGGTTATTATGCCAGAGTAAATCTGTTCTGCCATCACCATTGAAATCACCAACAGTTAAATCCCAAGATCCCTCCATTTTTGTCAGAGCATACTCTGATCTATTCGTACCATCCATAAACCAAATTAGATTTTCACCTGTAATTTGATTCCGCCAAAAGATGTCATTTTTGCCATCACCGTTAAAATCGACAACATTAAAATTCCAAGGTGAGTCAGTTCTCGGTAGAAAAGCCGCAGTCGTAATATTTGTACCATCCATCAACCAAGTGGCATTTTCACCAGTTTGAGTGTTGTGCCAAAAAACATCACTCCTGCCATCTCCATTAAAATCTGCGATCGCAAAGTTCCATGCAGGATTTATGGTTTGTAAATTAACCGCAGAAGCAATATTTAAACCATCCATTAACCAGATGCCAGTTTCACCATTATTTCTATTGCGCCAGAAGATATCTGTTTTACCATCACGGTTGAAATCGGCATAGGCAAAATCCCAAGCTGCATCCACTTGAGGCAGCAAAGCCCCAATCGGGGTTGTTCCATCCATTAACCAAATAGCAGTTTCACCTGTTTGTTGGTTACGCCAAAATTTGTCAGCTTTACCATCGCCATTAAAATCAGCAACAAGCGCCGCATTACTGAATATGGGATTAGGGTTGACATTTTTTGCTGCGATCGCGTTTTGCTGTTCATTTTGGGTTAATGACAATGAGCTTCTAAAGCTGAAATCAGAATTTGAATTAACTGTAGGCTCAAACAGGTTTGTCGAGAGTTGAGCATAGTTTAATGGATTGGTATTTACAGGCAAACTTATGGAAGTATCAGAGGAAGTCATATTGTTTGTCATCAGTATTCATAATGTTTCTACCTTTTTTTGATTATTATTTTTGTCAAAAATTAACATATAGTATTTATGCAACTGTTTCTTTGAGTAACAATTTCAATTCTAATTTTTTAGAGAAATTAGTATCTGTAAACACAAAAATATATAGACTATAAAAATGATATTTCAGCAAAATATCACATATATAAAATTTTTGACATGATCAAAATAAGTTGTATTCATTTAAATCTAAAAAAGATATAGTTGAACACAACTTTTTATAATGCTATTTTTAATAAATTAGGTGGGTATTATCACAATCCTAAATCATTGATAAAACTCTTCCTTCATTTTTCTGCATATACTTTGTGTACTTTGTGGTACTCTGCGGAAAGCCACCTCCTGCGTCTACGTTCTTCCCAGCATTTTTTGTAAATCAGATAAGACTGCTATGGATGCACTTTTAGCTTGAAAAACATAGGAAACGTGGTGCGTTACGGCTAGTTATCATCCTGTTAAACTCTCAAATTATTACATAGCCGTAACACACCCTACTAATCTGACTTTACTACTTGATATTTACTTTATCAAGGTGTAATTGTTGTTAATTTACATCACGATTAAGCTTTGGCAAGGGTACCATCGTACCATTCACTCGAAACTGACGGTAGAAGCGAAGGTTGGGGATTTGTAGTACCATCCATGATCACAATCGCATTCTGACCTGAGTTGGGATCACGCCAGAACATATCTGTCTTACCGTCACCATCATAATCACCAAGACTAGGTGTCCAGCTTGCGGTAGGTGCATCTGCGGCAGTTTCGGTGACAACATTGCCGTCACTGATTATCCATACTTTACCTTGACCAGTTTGCTGGTTGTACCACAAGACATCGGTTACTCCATCGCCGTTAAAGTCGCCAATCATTGGTTTAGAACCTTCAACTGTAGCCAGAGGAGTATCGCTAGCAACGCTTGTACCATTCATTAGCCACAATTTGCTTTCACCGGTTGCCTTATTGTGCCAGAGAATGTCGGTTTGGAAATCGCTGTTGAAATAGCCAACGCTAGCTTCCCAATTTGAGTCAAGAGTTGGTAGAAATTCTCCGCTAGTGATGGTTGTGCCGTCCATTTGCCAAACAGCATTTTCACCGCTTGCATTATTTCGCCAGAAGACATCTGTCTTGCCGTCCCCATTTACGTCAACAATGGTGGCTGTCCAGTTTGTATCGACTGTTTGCACAAAATCTGCTGAAGCAATCTGTGTACCGTTCATTTGCCAAAGGGCATTCTCACCAGTGGCATTATTGCGCCAGAGAATGTCGGTATTGCGATCGCCGTTAAAATCTCCTATTAGGGGTGTCCAGCCATTAGTTGCTTGTAAATCAGCTTGTGAGGCAACTAAGCCATCCATCACCCAAATTTGGTTCTCACCTGTCTGAGTGTTGTGCCACAGCAAGTCAGTTTTATTATCGCCGTTGAAGTCAGCTATTTTAAGATCCCAATCTGCACCCTTGATTATGCTATTACCATTAGCATCCTTAACAACATCAGCAGCACCAGCTTGTCTGCCGTCCATTAACCAAATAGCAACCTCACCTGTTTGAGAATTACGCCATATCCTGTCGTTCTTACCATCACCGTCAAAATCGGCGGAAATCGCAGCACTGGTTAACGCAGGATTAGGATTCTTCGGAGCAGTAGGTAATGCCGAAGATGAGGAAGAAGATTGATAGTAAGACTGAGTTTCTAACTTTTGATTATCCGGTACGTTGATAACTGTACTTTGAGGATTTGTGTCCAATGTGCTTTTTGTATTAGCTTGCATCGACATGGCGTGTGTTTATGACAAGTGGTAATAAACTTTTTAACTGTTTCTTTCTTTTTAATTCAAGTGTTAGTTAATAACAAAAATACCTTCTTTATATTTTCTTAATATTTTTGATATTTTTCCTAAAAAATTAGCGTAAACTAACTAAATTTTGAAAAAAAATCAAGTGCCATTTAAGATAAAGTATGAGATTTGACTATTTAATTTTGACAATTGTTAATTAGATAAACATTCTCAATTATTCAACTGTTTTTATATGGATGTTAAAAGTGAAATAAGATGCAGTATTGGGGATTGGGTACTGGGTACTGGGGATTGGGGATTGGGTACTAGTGATTAGGTACCAGACGCGATTAATCGCGTCTGGTACAATTGCTCCCTTTGTCCTTTTCCTAATTCCTAGCCCCTAGCTTGCGATCACTATAGCAAAAGTAATATTTGTAGTATAAATTACACAAGAATAGAGATGGCAAAATAGATCGTAAAAACAGCAAAACATTATGCAGACGGAGTATCGGCAGCGTCGGGAAGTGTTGATGTCAAAAATTGGTCATGGTGTTGCGATTTTTCGTAGTGCGCCAATGGCAGTGATGCACAATGACGTCGAATACAATTTTCGCCAAGACAGTGATTTCTTTTATTTAACTGGGTTTAATGAAGCCCAAGCAGTCGCAGTTCTATCGCCCCATCATCCAGAACATCGATTTGTGTTGTTTGTGCAGCCCAAAGACAGGGAAAAGGAAATTTGGAGTGGATATCGCTGTGGGGTAGAAGCAGCAAAAGAAATCTATGGTGCGGATGAAGCTTATCCGATCGCAGAATTAGATGAAAAATTGCCGCAGTACCTAGAAAAATCAGATCGTATTTATTACCATTTAGGACGCGATCGCACTTTTAACGAAAAAATCCTCAATCATTGGCAAACCTTAATGCGGACTTATCCCAAGCGCGGTACAGGGCCGATTGCAATTGAAGATACTGGCCCCATCCTTCATAGTATGAGGCTAATTAAAACAGAAGTCGAGCTGGAATTGATGCGTAAAGCTGCTGATATTGCCGTGGAAGCACACAATTACGCCATGAAATTTACCGCACCAGAACTTTACGAGTACGAAGTGCAGGCAGAAATAGAACATATTTTTAGAAAGCGGGGTGCGATGGGGCCAGCTTATCCTTCTATTGTCGCCTCTGGTGCTAATGCCTGCGTGCTGCACTACGTTGAGAACAATCGGCAAATGCAAGATAATGAGTTACTGCTAATTGACGCTGGCTGTGCCTACAATTATTACAACTCAGATATTACGCGCACATTTCCAGTCGGGGGTAAATTTACCGTAGAACAAAAGACACTGTACGAGTTAGTTTTAGAAGCCCAAAAACAAGCGATCGCCCAAGTGCAACCAGGCAACCCCTATAATTTAGTTCACGATACTGCCGTGCGTGTTCTTACAGAAGGCTTAGTAGAACTTGGCATCCTCAAAGGCGAAATTGACAAGTTAATTGAAGAAGAAAAATACAAGCCATTTTATATGCATCGTACAGGGCATTGGTTAGGTTTGGATGTGCATGATGTCGGAGTTTATCAGCATGGCGAAGACAACCCGCAAATTTTGCAACCAGGGCAAGTTTTAACAGTAGAACCTGGACTTTATATTGTTCCAGATACCAAGCCAGCAGAAGATCAACCAGAAATTGAGGAGCGTTGGGTTGCTATTGGTATTCGCATTGAAGATGATGTTTTAGTTACACCCACAGGACATGAGATTTTGACTGCCGGGGTTCCCAAAGAAGTCGATCAAGTAGAAAGATAAACCATATTACCCCACCCGTTTTATCAGGCACCCTCCCCTTGGCAAGGGGAGGGTTAGGGAGGGGTTACTCAGCTTTCTCCTTAACATTCGCGAGAGCATCTTCTGCCGCCGCCTTCTCAGCAACTTTCTTACTGCGTCCCCTACCGACTCCGTACACTTTTTCACCCACAAGTACTTTAGCGATGAACTCAGGTGCGTGAGAAGAACCACCGACTTGCTCTGTTAGATATTTGGGTGGAGTTAAAGTAATATTACGTTGCACCCATTCTTGAAAGCGATTTTTTGAATCTACATTGGCACGAACTTCAACTACATCTTCTGGAACAGCATCAAATAAAGGTTCGACAACGGCACGAACAGCCTCAATATCAGAGTTATTATCTAGATAATAAGCACCAATAACTGCTTCAAAAGTACTACTAAGTAAATTGGGATTACTAAAGCCTCCATCGAGAATTGCACCCTTACCTAGTTTCATTTGCAAATCTAAACCCACTTCAATTGCAAATCTCGCCAGTTGATTCTCATCTACCAGCGCCGATCGCCTTCGAGTTAATTCATCTTCTCCTTTTTCTGGGAAACGACGATAAAGATACTCGCCACTTAAAAAATTGAGCACAGCATCACCGAGAAATTCCAGGCGTTCATTGTGTTCCCCTTCTTGGGGATTTTCATGGACGTAGGAACGATGTGTTAATGCACGGCGCAGGAGCTTATCATTACGAAATATCAGCAGTTTGTGCATTTCGGCCAATTTTATTACCTTTATGTTACGGTTATGCAAGAATTTGAAAGTTTAAGAATGTAGGATAACTAGCCGTAATGCACCGCAAACTGGTGATGCCTTACTACAGTTTAAGGTTTATTGGAAAACAAGGCAGTGCTAAATCTCTGTTCCCACTACTCCACAAGGTGCCAGAAATTGATAAGCTAAAAACCTAGACAAGCTATTACACAAACCATGCCTGCGTCTACTATATCCCCTAGTACTACCACTTTTCCCTTGACCGCTGTCGTCGGACAAGAAGCGATTAAGTTAGCTTTACTCTTAGCAGCAGTCGATCCGGGGTTGGGGGGAGTAGCGATTGCAGGGCGTCGCGGTACGGCAAAATCTGTGATGGCGCGTGCGATCCATGCTCTACTGCCACCAATTGAAGTTGTTAAAGGTTCACTAAGTAATTGCGATCCCAATTATCCAGAGGAATGGGATGATAAATTGCTCTCTGAATTGGGAGATCAAGATCTTCAAGAACTCCCGACTGAAGTTATACCCGCACCCTTCGTGCAAATTCCTCTAGGAGTTACAGAAGACAGACTTTTGGGTTCTGTAGATGTGGAACAGTCGGTAAAACAAGGAGACACAATATTTCAACCTGGCTTACTTGCCGCCGCCAATCGAGGCGTTCTCTACGTCGATGAAATAAATTTATTAGATGACCAAATTAGCAACCAACTTTTAACAGTATTATCTGAAGGACGCAACCAAATTGAGCGGGAGGGCATCAGTTTTCAGCATCCCTGCAAAGCATTATTTATCGCCACCTATAACCCAGAAGAAGGAGCATTAAGAGAACATTTACTTGATCGGATTGCAATCGCTCTTTCTGCTGATGGTGTTCTCGGTTTAGATCAAAGAGTTCAAGCCGTAGAGGTTGCGATCGCCTACTCTAAATCTCCCCAAGAGTTTCTTCAGCAGTACAGCGAAGATATCGACGAACTCAAAACTCAAATTATCTTTGCACGGGAATGGTTGAAAGAAGTTCGTATCAGTCACGAACAAATTACCTACCTGGTGGAAGAAGCAATTCGTGGCGGAGTGCAAGGACATCGGGCAGAATTATTTGCCGTGCGTGTTGCCAAAGCCTCGGCGGCTTTAGATGGACGTACACAAGTCAATGCCGATGATTTGCGGCGAGCCGTAGAATTGGTGATCGTACCGAGGGCAACTCAGATACAAACGCCCCCACCTGAACAACCACCACCACCCCCTCCTCCCCCACCCCAGGATCAAGAAGAAACTGAAGACGAAAATCAAGAACAGGAAGAAGAGGAAGATAACCAAGAACAACAAGAACCTCCCAACATTCCTGAAGAATTTATTTTCGATCCTGAAGGAGTGATCCTTGACCAGAGTGTGCTTTATTTTGCTCAAATGGCACAACGGCAAGGTAAGTCTGGTAGTCGCAGTTTAATCTTTTCAGAAGACAGAGGGCGCTATATTAAGCCAATGTTGCCCAAAGGGAAAGTGCGCCGTGTTGCCGTAGATGCCACACTCAGGGCAGCAGCACCGTATCAAAAAGCACGACGTCAGCGACATCCTGACAGAAAAGTTATCGTCGAGCAAGGAGATATTCGCTCGAAGCGATTGGCACGCAAAGCTGGAGCTTTGGTTGTATTTGTAGTGGATGCTTCTGGCTCAATGGCGTTGAACAGGATGCAGTCAGCCAAAGGTGCAGTGATGCAGCTTTTAACAGAAGCCTATCAAAACCGTGACCAAGTATCATTGATTCCCTTCCGAGGAGAACAGGCAGACGTGCTACTACCGCCAACACGTTCGATTGCCTTGGCACGGAATCGTTTGGAAAGATTGCCTTGTGGTGGAGGTTCACCGCTAGCGCATGGATTAACGCAAGCTGTACGCGTGGGCTTGAATGCTCAAATGAGTGGAGATATCGGGCAAGTAGTGATTGTAGCGATTACTGACGGACGCGGCAATATTCCTTTATCGCGTTCATTAGGCGAACCGCAAGAACCGGGAGAAAAGCCAGATATCAAAGCCGAGTTGTTAGATATTGCTGGCAGAATCCGTGCCTTGGGAATGCAATTGTTGGTGATTGATACCGAAAGTAAATTTGTTTCCACTGGATTTGCCAAGGAAATAGCAAAGACAGCAGCAGGCAAATATTATCATTTACCCAAAGCCACCGATAAAGCAATTGCCGCCATGACAAAAGGAGCGATCGCGGACATTAAATCGGGGAATAGGTAATAGGGAACAGATACATTTTTAGTAAGTAAAACTCCTAGATTGGACACACATAATCTAGGAGTTTTCTAATTTTCAGCACTTGTCAAACGACTTAATTTTCGGAAGGTAATGTCTAACTAGTCATTAGCTAGAATCTGCTTCCAGTGCAGCAGTGTGTTAGCCGATAGTATTTTCCAACGTTACCGCATCGCTTCTAAAAAGCGGTAGTCGTGCATCCATCTTTCCCCTTCTTGATCACTCAACACGGCGATCCGTCCGGTACTCAAAAATGCTAGCTTGAAGATCTCCCACTGCTCGTCAGTGATGTCACCCTGCTGGGAGCTGACGCCTCCCTCCTCCCAGACAATAGTTACTTCTCTGCCACCAGCAATCTCAAAGTACCCCAACCGAGTAATCCGGCCGAAATGCCACTCGAATTTGGCTCCGGCTTGCTTGGCTTGGGCTTCTTCAAGCCCTTCAGTGCCAGGTCGGCGAATTTGTTGCCCTGTATCGACTGATGAAGACTTGTTTTCCATAATGTTGCTATCCTACTTATCTGCAATATCTTGCTTGAATTAGCTTAAAGAGCGAAATCTATAAGCCTTAATAGCGGTTGCGAAAGCTGTAGTTTCCGCGATCGCCACCAAACGAACCTCTGTCTTCTCTTGGCCTAGCTTTATTCACTTTCATCTGGCGTCCCATCCATTCAGCACCATCAAGAGCATCAATGGCAGCTGTTTCTTCAGCATCTGTACCCATTTCTACAAAACCAAAGCCGCGCAATTGTCCTGTTTCACGGTTAGTAGGTAGCTTAACCTGCTTTACAGAACCATATTCTGCAAAAACAGCGTTTAGACTTTCTTCTGTAACTTCGTAAGAAAGATTGCCTATATAAACTGACATAGATTTTCTCCAAAATCATGAGTGTGCAGAGATGTAGATTTCGGAGAAAAGTCTGTAAATACCAAAAGGAAAAAGCCTGTCAATAATAAAAACAAACGCTGTCGCCGAATTAACTCTCACTTTCCACCTTGACATAGGAGGAAATTATTAGAAGAGAAGTTATAAAAATCGTTATAAAAAGTTATGAGAGCAACTGTTCTAAGTATTAGGTAATCACTCAGGTTACAGCCAGTTCTCATCAATGCTCGGTTCTAGGTGAACCGAGCTTAATCAACCGAAGGCAAAAAAGACTACATCAATTTACAGGATGCCCCAGAAATGGAGGAAACCTTGACCAGAAAAAACTTCAATCAAAATGACAGATACAAAACCAATCATTGCAAAGCGACCGTTCCAATTTTCACTCTCAGGAGTGAACCCAAAACGCATAGCATTAGGGTCATCTGAAACAGTAGGAGTAGAATTCTTGAAACCTGACATGAGCAAAACTCCAAAGTTCAAGCTTTGTAACAGTTGCAACTGCCTGTAAAGTAATGTAACAGATTTTTAAGAGGATGCAACATTGAGTTGAAATAAAAATGCTGGCGTTGATTGGTTACGAGCGATCGCAGAGTAATCTTATTTTGATAGCATTGAATAGTAACTTAATTAAGTACGCAATTCAGTATTTAATTTATGATTAATCTAGAGCATATTCACTCTCTTACAGACTTTAAGCGCAACGTCAAACAGTTTCTAGAGAAGATCAAGGCGACTAAATCACCTCTTGTGCTTACTGTTAATGGCAAAGCAGAAGTCGTCATCCATGATGCAAGTGCCTTTCAGGAAATGATAGATAGACTTGAGCATACACAGGAGGAACTGCGTCAGCTAAAGTTAGAAGCATTACAGCGAGACATTGCGATCGCAGCCGAACAGCTAAAGAATGGAGAATATACCGAATACGATGACGAGTCTCTACCCCGTTTGCTGGAAAATATCAAGGCACGAGGACGGCGTAAGCTAGATCAGGATAGCTGACAATGAATCGCTATAGAATTTCTTGGCAAGCTGAACAAGACTTAGAAGATATTTGGACTTACCTAGCTCAACAGAACCAAATTGTAGCTGACAAACAAATAGCTCAAATTCTTAATCGTTTTCCAATGCTTGCTCAGTTTCCCGATCTGGGCAAAAAGCGAGATGATTTAATGAGCGAACTTAGAAGTTTTCCTGTTAAGCCTTACGTTGTGTTTTACATAAAAATAAATGATGACATAGAAATTTTCAGAGTATTACATCAATCGAGAGATATTGAAAGTGAGTTTTCTTAATTTATAGGTATTTTCTTGACTGGTGTACGGATCTTTACCTTTATAAGATTGCGCGATCGCTATTTGACGTGCGGGGAGTATGTCACAAACAAGCAAATTTATCCGTAGCCTCTATCAAAGCGCTGCGAATTCCGGGTTCGCTCATCGAATGCCCGGCATCAGGAACAACAATAAATTCTGCTTCCGGCCAAGCACGATGTAATTCCCAAGCTGATATCATTGGACAAACTACGTCATAACGTCCTTGAATAATTACAGCTGGAAGATGACGGATGCGATCAACATTTAAAAGCAATTGGTCTTCCGGTTCAAAAAAACCTTTATTGATAAAGTAATGGCATTCAATCCGTGCAAAAGCATCAGCGAATTCATTCTCACCAAATATTTGCATTAATTCTGAATCTGGAAATAATCTACTAGTACTAGCTTCCCAAATTGACCAAGCACGAGCAGCTTCTAGCCTAACTTGTCTATCAGGACTGGTTAAACGTTTGTAGTATGCTGTTAGCATATCATCACGTTCTGCCACAGGAATGGGTTTTAAATACTCTTCCCAAGCATCGGGAAAAATATAACTAGTGCCTTCTTGATAGAACCAGCGCAACTCTTTTTGCCTGAGCATAAAAATGCCACGCAAAATTAATCCTTGGCAACGTTCGGGGTGAGTTTCACTGTAAGCTAAAGATAAAGTACTTCCCCAACTGCCACCAAAAACAACCCACTTTTCAATTCCTAAGTGTTCTCGGAGTTCTTCAATATCGTTAACTAAATCCCAAGTTGTATTTTCTTGCAGTTCAGCGTGAGGTGCGCTTTTTCCACAGCCCCTTTGGTCAAACATCACCAACCGCCATTTTTCTGGATGAAAATACTGCCGATAAAATGGCGGACATCCCCCACCCGGCCCGCCATGCAGTAAGATAATAGGCTTACCGTGTGGGTTACCAGATTCTTCAAAATGAATAGTGTGAATTTCTGATACCCGTAAACTCCCTTCTCTATAAGGCTCAATTGGTGGATAAAGTTCTCGCATTTTCTCAATTTTCCTACTTGTGAGCCTGAATTCTCAATCCACAAGACATCGGTTGCGATAGACTTGTGATCTATGACTTGTTTGCACTCAGCCACTTTACCTGAATCAGTCACTCACGGCGTTTACCCCTTGAGTATTGCGCCAATGATGGATCGTACTGATCGCCACTTTCGGTATTTTATGCGGCAGATTACACGTCGCACTTTACTTTACACCGAAATGGTTACAAGTGCGGCAATTCTGCATGGCGATCGCCCCTCATTATTAGGCTTCTCACCCCAAGAAAAACCTCTAGTTTTGCAAGTGGGAGGCGATAACCCCAAAGAACTTGCTGAATGCGCTCGTATTGCTGAAGACATGGGTTATGACGAAATCAACCTCAATGTCGGTTGTCCTAGTAGCCGCGTACAAGATGGCAATTTTGGCGCTTGCTTGATGGCAAAGCCGCAACGGGTGGCAGATTGTGTAGCAGCAATGCTCAATGCTGTTCACATTCCTGTGAGTGTGAAGCATCGTATCGGTATTGACGATCGCGATCGCTACGAAGACATGGCAAACTTTGTCCACATTATTTCACAGGCAGGCTGCCGACGTTTTACCGTACACGCACGCAAGGCTTGGTTGCAGGGATTAAGCCCGAAAGAGAACCGGGATATTCCACCCCTACGTTATCAAGATGTATATCATCTCAAGCAGGAATTTCCCCACCTATTAATCGAAATTAATGGTGGAATTATCAATTTAAAACAGGTGCAACAACAGTTACAGTCCGTAGATGCAGTCATGATTGGACGTGCGGCTTACGATCATCCCTATCTGTTTGCCACAGCAGATAGTGAAATCTATGGCGAGACAGTGCAACCTCTTAATCGTCATGAAGTTGCTGAAGCGATGTTTTCCTATATTGATAGCTGGGTGACAAAGGGACTCAAACTCAATAAAATTACTCGCCATATGCTGCAACTATTCACTGGGCAACCGGGTAGTCGAGTGTGGAAGCGTCATCTGACAGAAAATTCCTGCCGTTTAGGAGCAGGTTCCGGTGTGGTAAGAGAAGCGTTAGTGCAAGTTTTAGAATTTTCGGCAATATCAAACGTCAACATCCCTACTAGCTGAACTTAATATCATCATCCAGTTGGTAGAGCCTGAGGACGTAACATCGACATTAAATCCTGAATTCCTTTTTGCAGATACCGCGTGACTGTCATCGGACTAGTACCTATTTTTTGAGCGGCATCTTTGCGAGAAAGTTCCTTCAAAAATACCAATTCCACCGCCATGCGGGGTTTTTCTTCCAACAAACAGATTGCCCCTTGCAGTTGTTGGCGCTCTTCTTCTCGCTGTTGTTCTGCCGCAGAACGAGGACAAGGAAGTGCTTCACCTAAAGTGATTTGGCAATCAATGTAGTTGACTACAGTAGCATCTAAACTCAAAGGCATCCGATTTTGAGCAGCTAACTTGGTTTCTAGCCATTCTTGTGTTGATACTTTAAGTTGCTTCGCTATTTCTGAATCTTTGGGGGGACGTCCCAAAATTTCTGCCAATTCTTTGCGAACTTTTTGTCCTTCATTGTAAAGTTCCTGCCAACGCCGGGGAATCTTTAGTAGAGTGCTGCGATCGCGTAAAAAATGCAGCATCTCACCCCGAATATAAGGAACAGCGAAGGAACTAAATGCATATCCTTGACTAGGATCGAAGCGTTCAATAGCTCTAATCAAACCAAAATAACCAATTTGCTCTAAATCCTCATAAGGCTCATTACATTGATGGCTAAATTTATGAGCCATTTTTCGTACTAAGCCGATATGTAACCTTACAAGTTTATTACGGAGTTCAATAGAGGGATTCTGATGGTATAGCTGCAATAATTCCATACCATCACCTCGTATAGAGGACTGACTTACTGCCATAGAAATTCCTTTGTAGTAACTCCTATTCTCGGAAATGGAGTTGCGTAAAATTTCACCTAAGCTGTAATTATTGTCCTTAGGAAAGCATTGCTACACCATTCGTTGTTTCACTGAACTTGTGTATGGCCTATCTCTATATACCAGTATTTACACGCATTATGCTTGTACAAAATATTATTTGTATATTGTTGAAGATTTTGTAACAATGATGTGTGTATTCCCTCGCTTAGTTACAAATATATAAAAATATTTTTAGAGTATTGATTTCAGTACTAAATATTGAAAATGAAAAATTATATTTTTGGACATTTAAACCTAAAATGTTCTTTTTCTATACTTGACAAACCTATTTTTTACATGGGTGATTTTATTGTTATTTATATAGTAAAAATCCTCCCTGCAAATATTTACTTATCTGCAACCTCTAAATACTTGTATGTTTCTCACCACAATTCACAGTTTGAAAGTACCGAAATACACGAATGGAAAATTTTCTAATTTTTTAACCAAAGCAGCGACAATTCTCGTTAAAGCTCACTCTTGCAGATTTATTTTCCAATTGGATCTGAAAATTTGAGTAAAAATGGAAGTAGTTTAGTAATGTTGTCACACAAAGCGAGTTGTGAAATATGAGCAATACTAGCAACTTCCGTGATGCTATCCGTGAAGCCAAAACTCAAGCCCTGGTTGGGCCAAATGTGATAGCTAATGCCTTACCCTTCTTGGGAGGTGGTTTAGTATTAACTGCACTAGGAACCTACGGCGGTTTGGCAGTTATCCGTGCTAATCCTGGATTGTTCTTTCCCACCTTCATTGGTGCAATTATTCTAAATTTAGTTCTGTTTTTTGTTGCCCAAAACGTTGCTGAAAAAGGTCAAAACAACATTGCACTGCCTCTTTTAGCAACTTACAGTCTGTTGTCTGGATATACCCTCAGTGGCTTAGTATTTGTGGCGTTAAGAACTGAGGGTGTAGGCATTCCAGGAATTGGTTTGGCAGCTCTTGGTTGCGGCATCACATTCATTGTCGCCCGTCAAGTTGGTTCAAATCTCTCTGATTCTGACGGCATGGCTCTCACAAAAACCATCCGTCTGGGCATTATTGCCTTGTTCGTTGTTGTACTTTTGCAATTCTTGTTTGCTTTGTTTGGTGTCTATACCCCAACATGGTTAGAAATAGGGATTTCTGGTTTAGGCGTGTTTTTGTTTGCCGGTGCATCGGTAGTAGACTTTTACATTCTGCCCCGTACATATCGCAACGATCAGTACTTACCAGCAGCGTTGTCGATGTACTTGACTTATATCAATCTGTTTGTCTTCATCTTACGTTTGCTAATCGCCCTTAATGGCCGTGATTAAGAATTCATTCAAAATCGGCGAAAAGCAAAGTTAAAGTTCAAATGCCGTGGTTTTTTGCGAAAGCAAACCACGGTTTTTGGATCGGGTTGAATAGAGCTTTTACAACAATTTGTAGTAAAAAATTATAAAACTCAATCTTCCCCATTCCCCCAACCCTGTACCCTGTCCCCCCAACCCTATGTTTCTTAAGAGCGCCAATACAGGTGGCGCAATATCAGCTACGAATGAAATAAGTCAAATCCTCTTCCCTACCTACGGAAACCCTACCAAGAGCGTTGCTTCACCACCGGACTGGCTCACCGCTACGCGTCTAATGCCTCCTGCCTCCAGCATAGCTGCCTTGTTTCTTAAAAGACAAATATGGATAAAATTGAAGATATGAATACAATAAAGAGCGATGTCTTTCGCAAGATGCTTTGCGTCTAAAGATAAAACCTAAAACGCTCTGTTATTAGCAAAAACAATGGAAGTACTAGAATTAAAACGCGAAATTGAAACGTTGTGCGATCGCCTGGGTAAAACCCAGGACTATCTTTGACATACCTGCACTGACTGCCAAAATTCAAGATTTAGAACAAATAGCAGCACAACCAGAGTTTTGGAATGATCAAGTTCAAGCTCAAAAAACTTTGCAAGAACTCAATGACTTGAAAAACCACCTTCAGCAGTATAACCAGTGGCAAACCAGTCTGGAAGATAGCAAAGCTGTAGTAGAGCTTTTGGAATTGGAAACTGATGAAGCACTACTGCAAGAAGCACAAATCACCATTACCAAACTGAATCGTGAGCTCGATCAGTGGGAATTGCAGCAGCTACTTTCTGGCCCTTACGATGAACAAGGTGCTGTACTAACGGTGAATGCTGGTGCTGGTGGTACTGATGCTCAAGATTGGGCTGAAATGCTATTGCGAATGTACACGCGTTGGGGAGAAAACCAGGGCTACAAGGTACATTTGACGGAAATATCTGAAGGTGATGAAGCGGGAATCAAATCTGCCACCATAGAAATTACCGGACGTTATGCCTACGGTTACTTGCGATCGGAAACTGGTACTCACCGTTTAGTGCGAATTTCACCTTTTAATGCTAACGGTAAACGGCAAACTAGCTTTGCTGGAGTAGAAGTGATGCCGCAGTTAGATAGCTCGGTACAGTTAGAAATTCCAGAGAAGGATTTGGAAATAACCACATCTAGATCTGGTGGGAAAGGTGGGCAGAACGTCAACAAAGTCGAAACAGCTGTGCGAATTGTTCACATTCCCACAGGCATCGCCGTACGTTGTACAGAAGAGCGCAGCCAATTGCAAAACAAAGAAAAAGCTCTGGCTCGGCTCAAAGCCAAACTGTTGGTAATAGCCCAAGAACAACGGGCTAAAGAAATTGCCGAAATTCGCGGTGATATGGTTGAAGCTTCTTGGGGTAATCAAATCCGTAACTATGTTTTTCACCCTTATCAAATGGTGAAGGATTTGCGTACTGATGTAGAAACGACTGCGATCACAGATGTGATGAATGGTGAAATTGACATATTTATCCAATCTTATCTCCGGCAAGAAAATCAATTGGTAGAAGCTACTGCGTAATTGTAGGAATTGTTAGTAGATAGTAGTTAGTAGGTAGTAGTTGGTTTTTATACCTACTAGCCACTAACCGCTAACTATTAACCACTGTACAGGCGAGTTTAAAAAATAAATTATCTGTTTCAGTCCAAAGCTCATTAGCAAAACTCGTCCTCACTAACTAACTGGCTAGTGACTATTGACTAAACAAACTGTTACATTTATAGAAGAAATTGTTATCAAATCATTATGAGTGCCTCTCCAACAGAACAAAAACCTAGCTATGTCAAACTCGCCATGCGAAACATGGTGCAAAAGCGAGTCACTTCTTTAAAACACTTTGTCTTAACTACTGTAGGGCTTTTAACTGTCCTCGTTGGTTTAGCTTACTTGACTCGTTGATAATTGATACAACCTAAAAATATGGGAGATTTTTTGGCTGGTGCAAGTTGAAGTATGCGTGCAAGATTTTGTGCTTGAGTCTTCTCAACCAGACGCTAAACTAATAGGCGATACTCATATCCAAATTAGTGTAGAAACTTGGGAAAAGTGGTTTAATTGCTGGTTGGAAATACTACAACCTTATCTTCCACCTGCAACAAATTATGAGCTAGGGCTACGTTTGACAAACGATGCCGAAATTCAGGTATTAAATGCTCAATATCGACTGCAAAATAAGCCTACAGATGTTTTATCCTTCGCAGCGTTAGAAGTAGAATGTCCTCAACCTGCTGAAATGCTTGCTTCCTTACCCTTGTATCTAGGTGACATAGTTATTTCTATTGATACAGCACAAATACAAGCTCAACAGCAGGAACATTCCTTACAAACTCAATTAGCATGGCTAGCTGCTCACGGATTATTGCATTTACTAGGTTGGGATCATCCAGATCAAGAAAGCTTAGAAAAAATGCTCAAACAGCAAGTAATATTACTTGAGTCAGTAAGTATTGCTATTGATATAGAATGACACGTGGCTGCATAACCATAAACCTATATTACTTTTGTAAGAAATTGGCATAAAGTCTGATGTGCGATTAAAATCGGCCAGAAATCCTCACTTAAAAAATCTGCTGCTGTATTTTTATGACTATGTCCCAACCAGTCTCATCACCATCCACAAATCCTCTAGAAAAAGTGGTGACCAAAAAGCGGGAGCTATCCTGGCAAGTCGCCTCCAGTTTATTCGTTAGTTTTAAGTATGCTTGGTGTGGGATAAGTTACGCATTTCAAACTCAGCGCAATTTTCGTATTCATGTATGTGTTTGTGTTTTAGCACTTGGATTAAGCATATTTTTACAATTAAAAACGGTAGAGATAGCAGTAATTAGTATCACAAGTGGTTTGGTTTTAGCTTTGGAATTACTGAATACGGCGATTGAATCAGTAGTTGATTTAACAGTAAAGCAGACTTACCATGAACTAGCAAAAATTGCTAAAGACTGTGCTGCTGGTGCTGTACTTGTATCTGCTTTAGTTGCAGTATTGGTAGCTGGTACGCTCTTGTTACCTCCTTTGTTAACTTTAATTGTCTCGGCATTTTAGATAAAGAGCGATCGCACTTAGATAGGGAACGGGGAACTGGGAATGTGTAATCAGTTTGTTTAGATAATGATTATTGATATGAATCAGGAGTTATAAACTGTGATTATAGTTATCGATAATTACGATAGCTTTACTTATAATTTAGTTCAATATTTAGGAGAATTGGCAGCAGAGTTTCCAGTCGCTACTGATATTAAAGTTTTTCGTAACGATAAAATCACCATAAATGAAATTCTTACTCTCAAGCCAGATGGTGTGCTAATATCTCCAGGGCCAGGACGTCCAGAAGATGCAGGAATTTCTCTAGAATTAATTGAAAAACTTGGAGATAATTTGCCAATTCTAGGAGTTTGTTTGGGGCATCAAAGTATCGGTCAGGTATTTGGCGGTAAAATAGTTTCTGCACCAGAGTTGATGCACGGTAAAACTTCTCAAGTTTCTCACACTGGGATCGGTGTTTTCCAGGGATTGGAAAATCCTATCACTGCAACCCGATATCATAGTTTGGTAATTGATCGCCAAACTTGCCCAGACGTGTTAGAAATTACCGCTTGGGTTGAAGATGGAACAATTATGGGAGTACGACACCGGAACTATCCTCATATAGAAGGCGTCCAATTTCACCCAGAGAGTGTTCTCACATCTTCAGGCAAGCAGTTACTGCGAAACTTTCTGGCAACATTACAAATGAGGACGAGAGAGTAATTAATGAAACGACGGCAACTGATGGGCTATGCTGGAGCGGGATTGGCAACAACCATCATGACTAGTTTGGGTTCTCACCTGCAAGCTAATGCCCAATCTCGCAGTGGTTCATTAACAGTTCAGTGGTTGGGGCATACTTGCTTTCTATTTACTGGCGATGGTACGAAAATTTTGGTTAATCCATTTCGTACAGTTGGTTGTACCGCCGGTTATCGTGCGCCAAAAGTAGCAGCAGATTTAGTACTAATTAGCAGTCAATTGCTAGATGAGGGCGCGGTGGAAAATCTACCTGGAAATCCCAAGTTAATTTACGAAGCGGGAGCCTATGAATTTCAGGGAATTAAATTTCAAGGAATTGCTCTCGATCATGATCGCAAAGGGGGCAGGCAGTTTGGTAAAAACACAGCTTGGCAATGGAATCAATCTGGAATCAACATCCTACATCTAGGAGGAGCTGCTGCACCAATTTCCATTGAACAAAAAATCCTGATTGGGCGTCCTGATGTAGCATTTGTACCTGTAGGGGGTGGGCCAAAAGCTTATAATGCTCAAGAAGCCAAACAGGCAATTCAAGTTATCAATCCCAAATTAGTCGTTCCTACCCATTACCGTACAAAAGCAGCCGATGGTAACAATTGCGATATTGCTCCCTTGGATGACTTTTTGAAATTAATGGATGGAATGACAGTTCGTCGTAGTAATAGTGACACAGTTACTATTAGTTCCGGTAATTTGCCGGAGAATGGAGCAATACAGGTTTTAAGTTACAAGTTTTAGTAAATTAGGTAGGGTGTATTACGGCTATGTAAAAATTTGAGAGTTTGAAAGATATCGAATCAGCCGTGACGCACCAATAATTTTGGTGTGTTCGCATTACTTTAACGCACCCTATCAGTATGACACAGCTAAAAATGAGTATATCCTCTGAAATTTTTTACAAGGTACACAAGCGAACATAATCTAGTTCAAATCCGTTGCTTGCCAACCCAACTAACCCGTTTTTGAACGCCGTAGCCATCTTCAATTGTGCGATCGCGATAAGAACCTGCTCGTGATTGAATCACTATCCAGTTCAGCTGTTCCCCATCTGAGGTATTGCGCAAGCAGCGCTCCCCTTCAGAATCCACGCGCACTACAGTTCCCTCACAGACTGAAAATACGCGATCGTCGACTTGAAACTCTCCTCGACCATGAATGAAAATATAAATTTCCTCGTTTAATCGGTGCTTGTGATAGAACGGTATGGACTTCAGAGGCTGTAAAGTGTTAAGGGAAATCTCTGCACTAGTTAGGTTAAGCAATTGTTTTAAAAAGACTTTGCCTTCCAGCTTAATCGAGTGTTCCTCAGCCTCAAAAATATACTGATGCAAATCAGAAAATTTTCCTAGATCTACAACAGCAAAGTTCTGCCCAGTTTTGGCTATTGGTATCGGTTGCATCATGGTTATCCTTAGGTTTTAAATTGCAAGTTAAAAGTTACTTTAGCAAAGTTAACTTGTAAAATGCAAGTAATTTTAAAATTCAGATTTTATATTGATGGCACAATCAAAACGCTCCTACTGTCCGATCGCATCCATGCTAGATCTAATTGGCGATCGTTGGACGCTTTTGGTGATAAGGGACATGATGTTTTTTGGCAAACAACGATTTGAAGAGTTTTTAGAGTCCCCGGAAGGAATTTCGACTAATATCTTGGCAAATCGACTCAAGTCTCTAGAAGATCTAGGTTTATTAGTAAAACAGCCATATGGCAATCATTCTCGGCGAATGAACTACCAACTTACAGAACGAGGACAAAGCCTTCGCCCCGTGCTAATGGCAATGATTGAATGGGGGTTAGAGCATATTCCTGACACAATGATTCCTAAAGGTGATTAGGGAGCGGGTATCGGGGATTGGGGAGTGTGGGGAGCGGTTTCTCCCCATCTTCCTCATCTTTCCTAGTCCCTAATCCCTAGTCCCCTGTCACCTGCCCTACTTGTATAAATCTTTCATCATTTTTCTCAAAAATTTTAGTATGTTTGGGGATTCTTCTTGCTACTGTAGTAGTACAATTGTTCTAGTAAAGCTAAATTTTGCCAACACTATAAAGAGTGCGATCGCTTTATGACGACACAAATGCACAGTGTAATAGCAGCCCAAGTTGATTCTAAAACAATTACCAGATCCTCCTTTAAACAGTACGAGAAAGAGCAGGCTGAGATAGCAACGCTTTCAAATGATCTAAATTCTTCTTTTGGGGCGCTCTTTCATGCCACCGCAACTATTCTACGACACGCCTTCTTTCTAGCTGAATTCAAAAAGACGCACTCTAAACGGGAATACAGAAAGTTGCTTTCTGAACATGGCTTCGTGGATGAGGAGAAGAAATATTTAAAGATAGCAGCAGCCTTTCAAAAGTTCTCACCTCAAGATTTAGCGCAAATTGAACCGAGAACCATATATCAGCTAGCAGAAAACAGCAAGAAATATCAGCCAGTTATCGATCAGCTATTAGATTTGGCAGAAGTTTCTCAAAAAGCAGTACGAGAGCTAGTCAGAAAGCAACGTCAACCCAGGGAAATAAAACCGGAAAAGCCCAGTATCTGGAGACGGACAAAAAATGGTGGTAGGTATTGTCAAATTCCACCCATTCACGAAGAAAATGAACGAACTGGAATTACTCTGCAAAAAATGATGGATACAGAGGGAACTAGCGCTCAAAAAATTGTGGCAGAGGCGATCGCCTTGCGTCAGGCATACAAAGAAGGAAGATTACTGCTGGTACAAGAAATTGCTAATTAACAACTCTAACAAATATTTATGAGGGTAAGGGTGGAATCTTAGCCAAAATACCTTTTTTAAGGGGTTCAGGACGTTCTGACCAAGGTAGTAAACCATCAGGTTTAGCATAATATTGGCTAGCACATTCCAAGATAGCGGATGCGCTGTTATCGATTGGTAAATCTCCAAACAAATAAGTTAATTTACCAGTTCCAGCAAAAGCGACAACGCAAGAATGATTGCAAGCGCTCATGCATTCAACTTCCTGAATTGGAAAATCATTTTTCAGATGCCAGTCTTGTGATAAGTTTTGAAGCTGTTGTAGTAGCTTTTGACCTCCACTTTCACCAATTCGCTTGCCATCTTGCCATGTGGTAGCACAAGTTTTACAAACAAATAAAGTATGAGAAGGGATATTAGTACCCTTGGTTGTGGACATATTTGTTGTGGCTGTCATCTGAATCCTCGCAGATACATGGAAATCATTGATTAACTTCGGCGGGCATCCTGACTTACAAAGGCAAAAGTTATGGGACTTTTGATTTGATTACAGTTGCGGGACAGCGTCGGATTTGCACCGTACTTTCCCCGTTACCTCTGGTGGCTGCTCCCCACCAGAACCGAACGTTTTCGATCATAACATCAATGTGATTTTTACTGAGGTAAAGGGCGATCGCGATGTTAGCAAGTTAATATAACAGTGCAGTAGATAGACAAAAGCCGCTATTGCTGAACTGAATGATAATGACGTACTTACTTCACACTGAACGACTGAGCCTACGCCCATGCCAAAACGAGGATTTGAACTCCCTACATAAGCTATGGATTGATGCTAATGTCAGGCGATTCCTATTCGATGATCGCCAAATTTCTTGTGAACAAGCGCAATCTTTTATTGAGACAAGTACAGAGAATTTTACAAATTACGGTTATGGGATTTGGCTATTTTTTGAAAATCAAAATGATTTGATTGCAGGATTCGCAGGTTTGCTTCATTCATTGCAGGAAGCACCGAGTCTCATATTTGGCACTTGTCCCTCACTTTGGGGACGTGGTTATGCAAAAGAAGCTGCACGGACTGTACTTAATTATGCCTTTGACGTGCTTGATTTGGAACGTGTGATTGCAGATGTTGATGAACCGAACGAAGCTTCGATAAGAGTACTTGAGGCTATAGGTATGTCTCAGACTCGACGGGCGATCATCAACGAACGACCACTTTTATACTACGAGATTCATATATACAGACACTAAATAAACAAAAACATATATCTCCAGATCCCCAACTTTTTAGAAAAGTCGGGGATCTTTTATAGAGCGCATATAACCAGAGTGCGATCGCGCCTCACAACACTGTCAGTAAATGATTTCTATATAATTGTTTTTTACCAAAAATAAAAGCTATTTAGGCTGAAAAAGAAGCAGTTGCATATGAATTACTGTCTCCTAGACTTCCGTGCTATATCTAATGTCTAATTGCTACTAAATATTAAAAGAAACGCTTATGAATAATCTCCGCATCTACCGACGGCGTTTCCTCAAAGCTAGTGCTTTTGCTGTTGGAAGTTATGCAGTTACTAGTACCGATATCCTGCGTTCCTGGGCAAATCAGAGTGAACCTATAGATGCGATCGTGATTGGCAGTGGCTTTGGTGGTGCGGTTGCTGCGCTGCGGTTAGCACAAGCTGGAGTACAAACTATTGTATTGGAACGTGGTCGTCGTTGGACATTGACTGAAGAACAGAACACCTTTTCTAGCGTGCGTACTCCAGATAGCCGCTCTTTGTGGCTAAATTCTTCTTCGGCTCCTGTTCTCGGTATTTTTAAACCTAATGCCATTGATGATTGTACTGGTGTGTTGGAGGTTTTAGGGGAAAACGGCATCGGTGTGTTAGCAGGTGCGGGTGTGGGTGGCGGTTCTCTTGTTTACTCCGCAGCTACCTACGAACCAACACGCGCTAATTTTGATCGAGTCTTCCAAGAAGCAATCTCTTATGATGAAATGGCCGAGGTATATTATCCTAGAGTTCGCTCCGTACTAAAACCTAGCCCCATTCCAGCAGATATATTAGCGTCAGACTACTACCGCCTGACACGCGTCACCCTAGAGCAGGCGGCAAATGCAGGATTGCCTGGCAAGCTATTGGACATGAATCTAGACTGGGATATAGTTCGCCAAGAAATCTCTGGAGAGCGCGTTCCTTCTGCGATCGCTGGTGAGTTTTTGTATGGAAATAATAGCGGCTGCAAGAATAGCTTGGATCGCAACTATCTACTACAGGCAGAACAGAGCGGATTTGTTCAAATCTTGCCATTACACATAGTCACAGATATCTACGAACTGCCAGAACATCGCTATGCAGTTTTTTGTAACCAAATCGATGAAGGTGGGAAGGTTATACAAAAGCACACGTTTACGAGTAGGTACGTTTTTTTAGCGGCTGGTTCAATCGGAACATCAAAGCTTCTAGTTAAGGCAAAAGCTAAAGGAACGCTGCCCAAGCTAAATGATGCTGTGGGAAAATTTTGGGGTGGTAATGGTGATACTCTTGGTCTTAGAGTCGGTCTACCGCCCACTAACCCTAGTCAAGGCGGGCCGTTAAGTGCTGTTATTGAAGATCATGCTAATCCACTTGCACCAACAGCCCTTCAGCCATATCCACAATGGAATGAAACACGGCAAGATTATCTTTATTCATTAGGATTTACCATTGGTTCAGCAAAGGGGAGCTTCCAGTTTGACTCCTTTACGAATAGCGTGCGACTAAACTGGCCCATATACGATCCAGAGATAGTTCAGCTACGTCAAGCAGCCTTGAGAACATACCAAACACTTAACCAAGCTAATACAAACAGTACATATCAGCCTACAACTGCTCGTGTCTTAGATGAGATAACATTGCATCCACTCGGTGGTGCCGTACTTGGAAGAGCCTGTGACCTTTACGGTAGAGTTATAGGCTACAAAGGTTTATATGTTGTAGATGGTGCAATGATTCCAGGCTACGCCGGATGCGTTAACCCTTCTCTTACTATCGCTGCCCTTGCAGAACGGTGCATCGAGCGGATTATTGCAGACAATTTTGTCTAATCACTTATATCAAGTCTGACCTAACTTCCAGATCAATTGCTGCGAAATTTCCACAACTAACTACAGCGATGTTGTTAGTTAGCAATAATACTCGACTTTTGAGCCAAAAGGGCGTCACCTATATGCCTTTCAATCGCTAGGTTATGGGTGCAGTTAAATTGAGTTTGTAAATGCGCGATCGCTTACTTTTAAAATGAAAATCATTGCTTTCCTCAACAAATTTATTGATTTGCAAAGGCAACTGTGTACGATTCTTGTTCACTTCACAACCTAATTTAGGATTGCTGTATGACCATTTCTGTAATAGAAACCAAGCTGCATCTCCATCGGCAAAAATTTCCAGCTTTAGCAAATAAAACTTATTTCAACTACGGTGGTCAAGGCCCTATGGCTAAAGCGTCTATGAATGCCATCACTCAAGCTCAAGCATATATTCAAGAAATCGGCCCTTTTGGCAATGCAATCGGTAAATGGATTGGACAGGAAGTAAAAGCCACAAGAGCTGCGATCGCATCCGAATTAAATGTACAACCACAGACAATCAGCATTACGGAGAATGTAACTGTTGGTTGTAATATTACAATGTGGGGTATCGACTGGCAAGCTGGCGACCACTTGCTTTTATCTGACTGTGAACATCACAGCGTTGTGGCAATTGCCCAAGAAATTTCACGTAGATATGCTATCGAAGTTACGACCTGCCCCTTAATGTCTACCTTGAACGAAGGCGATCCTGTGGCGATAGTAGCCCAGCACCTTCGTCCTAATACCCGTTTAGTAATTTTGAGTCATATTCTCTGGAATACAGGTCAAATTCTGCCTCTTGACAAAATTGCAAGAAAATGCAGGGAAAATAATTCTCTACTGCTGATAGACGCAGCGCAATCAGTTGGTTTATTGTCTTTGGATTTAACTGCATTAGGGGTAGATTTTTATGCCTTCACGGGGCATAAATGGTTATGTGGCCCTGCGGGGATAGGAGGTTTGTATGTGCATCCAGAAATTAGGGCAAGCTTGAAGCCTACTTTTGTTGGTTGGCGTAGTGTGATTACTGATAGTCAAGGAATGCCTATGGATTGGCAACCTGATGGACAATGTTATGAAGTTGCAACATCAGATTATCCTCTTTACGCTGGATTGAGAGAAGCGATCGCCATTCATCGGCAATGGGGAACGGCAGAGGAAAGATATCAGCAAATTTGTCGTAATAGTGAGTACCTGTGGCAGCAATTGAGGACACTACCCAATATTCATCTTTTACTAACCTCAGCTCCCGAAAGTGGTTTAGTCTCATTTCAACTTGCTCAGAATACTCACCAGTCTCATCCTCAATTGGTGAATTTTTTGGAATCACAAGGACTATTTATTCGGATAATTGCCAATCCGAATTGCGTGCGTGCCTGCGTTCACTACTTTACACTGGAGTCGGAAATCGACAAACTGGTTGAGGGAATTAGGGAATGGTTAGTGGTTAATGGTTAATGGTTAATAGCAATGGCTAATTTTTTACTACTATCTACTGTACGGGCGGGTTTTGTTGATTATCTTTCATTTGCTATCGACAATTTATCTTCTAAACCCACCCCTACCAACTTCCCTTGTACTCAAAAATTTCAAATTTACTATGGAACGTCCAATTTTATATATAGCAATCACCAATCATGGTTTTGGTCATGCTACTCGTGTTGCGGCTGTTGCAGCAACTATTCAAAAGCTGTGTCCAGAAGTTCTGCTCATTTTGGTGACCACTGCTCCACGGTGGTTGCTAGAGTGCTATATTGAAGGCGATTTTATCCATCGTCCCCGTGCATTTGATTTGGGTGTTGTACAAGCAGATAGCTTGACAATGGACAAAGAGGCGACATTGGAAAAATTATTAGAGATTAAGAAAAATCAGCGTTCTATCATTGCCTCAGAAGTCAACTTTATTCGCCAAAACCGCGTTCATCTGATCTTGGCAGATATTCCCTTCCTTGCTGCCGAAATGGGTAAAGCTGCCGACATTCCCTGCTGGATGATGAGTAACTTTGGTTTTGACTTTATTTACCGAAGTTGGGGTGATCGCTTTATCGAAGTTGCAGATTGGATTAGTGATTGTTACAGCAAGTGCGATCATTTGTTTCGTCTTCCCTTTCACGAACCGATGGAAGCATTCGAGTACGTTACAGATGTGGGTTTAACAGGTGGTTCTCCTCGTTATTGTGCTGATGAAATACGAGCAATGTGGAGTATTACTGCACCACTTGAAAGAACTATATTACTTACTTTCGGTGGCTTGGGTTTGCAACAAATTCCTTATGAGCGGCTGCAAAAATTTTCGGACTGGCAATTTATTGCTTTCGACCACTCAGCCCCAGATTTACCTAATATAGTTAAAATCAGCGACCATAAATTCCGTCCTGTAGATTTTATGCCCATCTGTAGTCGAGTTGTTTCTAAACCTGGTTACAGTACTTTTGCAGAAGCTACTCGCCTAGATATACCAATTGTTTCTGTAACTCGTGATGAGTTTGCAGAAGCAGCTTTTCTATTAGAAGGTATTTCTACTTACAATCAGCATCAAATTCTCACTCCTTCAGAGTTTTTTGATGGTTCTTGGGATTTTTTACTCCAACCACCCCAGCCGCCAACCTCCTCGAAACATATTGCTAAGGATGGTAACGAAGCGATCGCTCATGCAGTCATTAAATATTTTGGTGAATGTGGCAATTTCAAATGATCTATGAATGAACAACTATATTTAATCGCTAATTACCTTTTGAGTATTAGTTATTAACCATTCGCTACTAGCGTCTTTTCAAGATTTTACCTCTCAAAAAAATTGCAATAAATTATAAATAATAAAAATCTCCAACTCTAAACAAGTGGAGATTTTTACCAAAATATAAGTAACTAAGGCAGATGACCCTGATGACTCTGTAGATACCGAAAGTGAGTAATTCCACTCACAATCAAAGTTTAACCATCTACTAGCATCATAACAACCGCAAATACCACTAAACTACAATAATTTATAAACTGCTATCTCCGTAATAACCGTTAGTGATGAAAGCAACGAAAGAAAAATTTCTCTTGTCAGAACCAAACTAACACCAAACTAACCAAGAGAAACCTTAAAATTAATTAAAATACAAGCTGGTACTTGCACCTCAAACTTAGTATTAACACTAAAGTTAAATTATGCTATGGCTCATTACCAAAAGCTACTGAGAATTCCTACATCAGGTAAATCTTTGTACAATATTACTCCCAAAATTGAAGCTATTGTTTCTGAGTCAGGTGTTGAAACAGGGCTTTGTACTTTATTTTTACGGCATACTTCTGCAAGTTTACTCATTCAAGAAAACGCCGATCCTGACGTACTTAGGGATCTCGCAAATTTTATGTCAAAACTTGTACCAGAATCAGCACAGTATATTCACGCTGCTGAGGGGTCTGATGATATGCCAGCCCATATCCGTACAGCCCTAACTCATACTTCAGAAAGCATTCCAATTAATCGAGGACATTTAGTTTTGGGAACTTGGCAGGGAATTTACATCTGGGAACATCGTCAACATAGCCATACAAGGGAATTAGTTGTGCATATTTTTGCTTAGTTATATAGATAAGTAGTGGGAGATGGGGAGAACAACTAATCTATGTAACCATTAACCACTAACCAATGACTATTGACGAATGACCAATGACCAATGATTAGTAAAAATGAAAATTGCCGATTTAATCGTCTGGTTTGAAGAATGGGCAAATCCATCTTGGCAAGAAAGTTGGGATAACTGCGGCTGGCAAATTGAACCAGGAGTATTACAAGAACAAGCGCGGGTATTAGTTTGTCTGACACCAACTTTAGCAGTAATGCAAGAAGCGATCGCCTATCGCGCTGCTGGTATTTCTGTAAACCTAATTTTTGCCCACCATCCTTTAATTTTTAATCCACCTAAATCTCTACGTAGTGGCGATCCTATTGCGGAGATGGCACGATTAGCTTTTACTCACAATATCGGTATTTACACAGCCCACACTAACTTTGACCAAGTGCAAGATGGTACTGCTGACGTTTTAGCTCAAATTTTAGAACTGGAGCAAGTTTTTCCTATTGTCACCACCCAACCAGGTTTGGGATATGGACGTGTTGGCAATTTGCAGCCTTCTACATCATTAGGAGAGTTAATGGCAATAATTCAAACCCAACTTGCCCCTCCTAATTTGATTTACTCGCCAACAGTAGATTTAGAGCGACAAATTGATAGAGTTGCTGTTTTGGGTGGTTCTGGGGCAAGTTTTATCTCAGCAGTAGTCAAAACAGGCGCTCAAGCCTATCTGACTTCTGACTGCAAGTTTCATCAATTTCAAGAAAGCCGCGATCGCGATTTGATTTTAATTGATGCTGGACATTATGCTACGGAACGCCCAGCATGCGATCGCCTTGCGCAAAAGTTTCGTTCTTTAAAGATTGAATGGGTACAATTAAGCCAAAAAGACGAAGATTTTCGTTCGTTTTATCGGTAAATTTATTTTCATCATTTGCCACACCAAGCCCCTACCCTTAACAGAAGCCCGCCAAAACATACAGCAGTAAACGACGATGCAATTAATATATATTTATAAACTTACGTGATTTTACTGAATAAGGATAGTATATTTATTTACTTTACAAGCTGTATTTAACCTAAATTAGTTTTAATTTTTGACATAAGTAGTAAAGATTGCATAGTCAATGCCTATTCTTTTACTCTATGTGACTAAAGTCACGTGCCTATGTGATAGAAAATCACTAAGCTTTACTGATCCATATCAATCAGAGAAAGATTGAAATATTCCAAAGTTGAGGAAAGAAGTTGCCAACTATAGTTTTAATCACCATGATTCGCGCACTCGTTGAATCTGCTTTCCAAACAGGGTATCTTAGTGTTGAATCCGAAGGTCTTCTCTATCAAATGGTGGTGATGAAAAGTTACCAGCCAGAAGATTTAACTGCTATTTCAGCACTTTTAGATGCTGTTCGTGCAGGTCGAATTAAGCGGGAAGCTTCCTCAAATCTGGTGATGAAATTTCCCAAGTACAAAAAATAGAGATAATACCTTAAGGTAGAGCGTTATTAAGCGACATTGTGAACTTGCAGCTAATCGAATGTCAACATATACAAAAAATGTAGCAAAGAACTATTGAGAGTTGTTGATTAAAACCATGAAGGACACGAAAGAATAAGCTAAGATCATTTACGTAGGGATAAAAGTAAAGCCAAGTCCCCAGACTTCCCAGCAATGCCAATGAATACAAGTAGGCAACTTAAACAACCGCGAACCAAACTTGTTTCTAAGTATCTTTTATTACATTATGATACTAAAGATTCACTAGTGGCTGTGAACCTGGTCAGGTCAAACCCTGAATTATGTGACTTCTATGAAAAAAACTTTCCTAAATGACCTCAACAAATAAAGTTAAACTGGTGCAGTGAACAAAAATAAACCTCATGACCCAAGAGTTCCCTAGAACTGATAACTACAACCAAGTCTTGGTCTTGGGTCAAAGAAAGCACTTTTTAAGGTTGTTTTTGCAAACCTGTGTAAAGTGCTATCCATATGGGAGTAAAACCCAGATGTCAACAGATTTAACCAAATTTAGAAAGGCAGAAGCTGTAAATGCTACACCGCAAGATTTATCAATTGTGTTGCGATGGGCGGGAAGTGTGTATTTTCTTGCGGGACCAGCAACGCTGGATTGAACGCGCCCGCATCATCGATATAGAGGGAGATTTAGTCACCCTGCGTTATGAAACGGATGAAGAAGATGAAATTTGTTCTTGGGAGGAGATGGTTCGCCTAGAAAGTATTGGTGCTATTACCCAAAAACTAGCTTCCGTACCACGTGGTAACGTAGAGCCTCTCTTGACAGAAGAGTGTCCAGAAGCAGAACGTATCCGCAATCGTTACACTGACTCTAATCCAGATTAACTGGGTATTGGTGATTGGGGATTGGGGATTGGGAAGAATTTATTTCCTAGTCCCTGGTTCCTTCATTTCCACGCTCAAAAGCAGGGCAGTAGCCGTCCAAAGTCACTTTGAAGTTAAATAAAGGGGACGCGGGATTCCAGCACCGTTGTCCCCTTTGATGTCTACAGGTACCGCAGCACTCTACATCAGACAAAATAAAGCGATCGCTACTTTGATTGAGAAGCTCTCGTTGCGACAGCCCTCGCAATACTAGTTCTTCTCCCTGCCAACGGGCTTCAATCAAACCAGTATCAGCAAACTGCTGCCAGCGTGGATCGGCTGTAATTGCATCGGGAAGAGCGATCGTTACTACCGTATCTAACTCTGTAAGTTCGCCTTCATAGTTAGTTTCGGGGGCTGCTGGTTGCAAAAATGTTTCCCCGATCGGAATTTCTACTAATACTCCTGCTTCTGGAGAATGGACATGATAGCGATTTTGCAACTCATCCAAACTAGTAAGATCTGCTAAGTAGGTAGGAGATCCGTGGACAAAAATGACGTGCTGCGGGCGTAAATTATGAATTAATTGAGTAGTACCAGGGCCATCGCTATGTTGAGCAAGGAGATAGTTTTCAACAGTAATAATTCCTGGGAACTGGTAATTATTGTTAATTTTTATCTCAGTTTTTTCTGGTGAAAGAATCAGCCAAGGGCCTGTATCGGGTTGGCAATATTCCCTCAAATCGACTGTAGAGTCGGTGAGGACAATACAAGGGTATCTACCGACACGATCGCGCTGTCCTGCTTGTAATCGTCGCACACGCGGACGTATGCGTTCATCCCAAAATAAGGGTTGATGGCGAGCAAAATTCTGTACAGATGGCGGAAAGTGAGATAGTAGTTCTAAATAAGTATCGCAGCCTACAGCCACAGTACCATCTACCCAGATATCTAGATCGCGACCTGTAAAGTGGTGGTGACTGCGTAACAGCATTAATAATTCTTGACCTAAACCCAAAGCAGGTGTGGGCAAGAGTACAGAATAAGAGTCGGCGATCGCCCGATTAACTCGTTCTGCAAGTTGATTTTCTTGGTTGCGACGGTGGGGATGGCGAGATGTGCCATAGGTACCCTCAATAATTAAGGCATCCAACTCCAATCCTCGCAGTTCTTCTAACCGCAAACCTTCCACTAATCGGGAGTTGGACAAGAAAAAATCTCCAGTATACAGTAGCTTGTAGGAACGTTGTGAGGTAGTGTAAGTAAACAGCATCGCTACTGCCCCTGGTAGATGTCCAGCAGGAAATAGTTCTACTACTAAACCATCCTTAACCTCTACAGGCGCTCGCAAAGGTAAAGCTTGACAAAATTGAGAAATGTCTTGAAGGTTTTGATTTGGCCAATTCAAGGGCAATAACTTGCTAGTTACTTCACTGGCGTAGATTGGTAATAGCGGAAAAGCTTTATGTAGCGCTACCAATCCCCTTGCGTGATCTGCATGAGCATGACTTACCAGAACAAAATCAGCTGGCAGAGGCGAACGACCTCGACGTGCAGGTTTAGCAAGCCCCTTCATTAGAGATGAGATATCTGCCAAACCGCAGTCAAGTAAAATGCGGTGCGGTCCCATCCGCACCAACAGACAAACACCTTCACCACTATGGTTTACACCATAGGGCAAACACTCTAATTCATGAGACGCTTCCCCTGTATCAATTCGAGAGGATGCCGACAGGCGATCGCTCATGCTCTCCTCCCCTCTAACCTTATTTTTATGAATATTTCCGACAAGCCAAGTAGTACTAAGAAGATTTTGCTCACCTTACCTGGGGCTAATTTCACAAAGTGCGCCCCTACACCCTTGGAATGCGGATTTGTTATTGGGGAGGAAGCCTCCACGGAACCCGCCTCGGTTCCAAAAAAGTGGGTTACTCAAAAGCCCTGAAAATAACGGGACTAGGGGCGGTTGGCTCTTAACTTTTTCTCATCAATGTGCAGAGCCATTGCCGTGGTAGTTATCTGAATCGTAAAATCCATTTTTTGTGCCAAAGAACAAGCACGACACAGTGAAGAGAACTGTTAATCCAGCTAAGATTAGCTTTACATCCATTTGCTTGTAGCCCTCTACTAAAGACCTTCTTCTATTATGTATGTAAGTGATTCCGCTACAGAGGATAATCACTGGATATTCCTTACCATGCTTGGGTGGATTGGACAATGGGTGAATCTACTGTAACCAGTCCGATTGTAGAACTTTTCCACTCACCTGTCTATCAGAATTTTTGCGCGAGACCTCAAAACCAGATCCAAAGCCGCACTCTTACTTTGCGCTGGCAGCGTTTCTAAATTTCAGTAAATTAGCAATACACCATATCAAATGGTATTTTTATGACTTCTACACAAGTATCAGTCGAGAACTTAGTACTTATTGTTGGTGCAACAGGTGGGGTAGGGCAAATAGTAGTAGGTAAGTTGTTAGAGAAGGGCTTTAAAGTTCGTATCCTGACACGTAACGCTGCAAAAGCTCAAAAGATGTTTAATGACAAAGTAGAAATTGCGATCGGCGAACTGCACAATCCAACTACATTTCCAGCAGCAATGGTGGGTATTAGTCATATCATATGTTGTAGCGGGACTACTGCCTTTCCTTCCGCTAGATGGGAGTTTGAGCATACACCTAATTTGGTTGAATGGATCAAACTGTTTTTGAATCCTGAAGTTGCTCAAACAAAAGCCAAAAATAGTCCTACAAAAGTTGATGCTCAAGGTGTTAGTAACTTGGTACAAGCAGCACCTCACAACCTCAAGCGGTTTGTTTTTGTATCTTCCTGTGGAGTTCTGCGTAAAGATAAGTTTCCTTACAGTATTCTCAATGCTTTTGGTGTTCTTGACGCTAAACAAAAGGGTGAAGAAGCCATTATTAATTCAGGATTGCCTTACACCATCATCCGTCCAGGCAGGTTGATAGATGGCCCATACACTTCTTACGATCTCAATACTCTACTCAAAGCAACAACAGAAGGCAAACTTGGTGTAGTACTGGGAACAGGTGACAAACTTACAGGTCAAACCAGCCGGATTGATGTGGCAGCAGCCTGTGTAGAATCAATGCAAAATTCTGATTGTGAAAGAAAAGTGTTTGAAATAGTTAATCAAGGAGCAAGACCTTCTGTTATCAATTGGGAAAAATTGTTCTCTAAGTTAAGCTGACATCATCTTTACTTACTCGTTAGTAGCCAAATCATACCAATTTAAAAAGCGATCGCTATATGTATCGCAACTATCTTGAAAGTCGCTACACATCTGGCGCATTCTTTTCTGGAATTGCTATGAGTCGTGCTGTATATTTACACACACTAGTATGACTTGGAAAAAATAGGAGCTAAAAAGGTAGTGCGTTCTCAAGGGTTGCCCACCAGTCCACTAAGTTGGAAGAGGCACAGCATAGATCCAGAAAATTTTAATGTGCATTGAGTACAGAACTCAAATCAACAGAGGTAAAAATTATTATGGCTTCCAAACGAGATAAGTCCAAAGACGGGTTAAGAAACAAACTAGAAACAGCTGCTTTGACTGGCTTCAAGCCTATTTGGAACTTTATTCAAAGCAACCCAAGTCTTGCAAAAAAAATTAACAAACTTCTCATTAACAATGCTATCTATAAAGTTCCGACTCGTCCCTATCCGTTTAGTACAATGTCTCCTTACACCTCATGGGAGTCATTAACGGATCGTACTTATTCTGGTCTTCATTTACCACCTCTTGATTGGAAGCCTTTAACCGATAAGAATTATATAGGAATTAATTTAACTCCAACTGAACAATTTGAAAAAAATCTGCCCCCTGTTGAAGATTTAGCTATTTTATATAAGAAAACAGAAGAAACTAAATACTCACCTAAATCTACACTACTTTTCCCTTATTTTGTTCAGTGGTTTACTGACAGTTTTTTGCGAACAGATCGCAAAGAAGCCCGTAAAAATAATTCCAACCATCATATCGATTTATGTAATGTATATGGACTGAATTCCAACATTACTCATTTGTTGAGAGCTTATCAAGGGGGCAAGCTAAAAAGCCAGATTATTAATGGAGAAGAGTATCCTCCTTTTTACTATGACGAGAATGGGCAACCCAAGAAAGAATTTAAAGGGCTACCCCATGTTTACACCGATGAATTCATCCCAAAAGCAGATAGTTTTCCGCCAGAAAAAAGACAAACATTGTTTGCGATGGGGTTAGAAATTGAACGAGTAAATGTACAAATTGGCTATGTAATGCTAAATATTCTTTGTTTAAGAGAACACAATCGTCTGTGTGAACTCTTAGCAAAAAAATATCCAACCTGGGATGATGAAAGGCTTTACCATACCGCCAGAAATATCGTGATGGTAGAAATGTTAAAAATTGTTATGGAAGATTACATTAATCATATTACTCCCTATCACTTTAATTTCTTCGCCGATCCCCTCGCATTTACTAACGAAAAATGGTATCGCCAAAATTGGATGTCGGTAGAATTTACCTTAGTTTATCGTTGGCATAGTATGCTACCTGATCACATAATTTATGACGGTCAAGAAGTTCCCACGCCTGCGACGATGTGGAACAATGAAATGATTATCAAGAAAGGATTGGGAGCTTTATTTGAGGAAAGTTGTTCTCAAAGCGCAGCACTACTAAGCTTATTCAATACACCGGAATTTTTAGTTCCTACCGAATTAGCTAGTATTCGTTTAGGCCGCACTACCAAAGTCAGAAGCTATAACGACTATCGCGAGTTATGCAAGTATCCAAGAGTAACTAATTTTGACCAGATTAGTAGTGATGAGAAAGTCAAAAGAGAACTACAAAGATTGTACGGTCATGTAGATAATCTTGAGTTGTATGTAGGACTCTATGCAGAAGATTTGCGACCTAATTCTGCCTTACCTCCCTTAGTTGGGCGATTGATAGGAATTGATGCTTTTTCTCAGGCTTTAACTAATCCTTTATTAGCAGAAAATATCTTCAACCCAGAAACTTTTTCCCCTGTAGGCTGGGAGGAAATTCAAAAGACGAAGACTCTTTCGGATGTATTAAATCGTAATGTCCCTCAAGGGAAAACCTATCGAGTTTCATTCTATCGTCAGGATTGGCAACCAGTCTGATTAGTAAACAACTCACGGTGATTATGGATAAGAAGTTATTTACAGAATATCCAGAACAAGATGAGCGTCAATATTACGATCGCTTGGTTGAGCAAGCCAAAAAACGCATGGATAATCTGTTTCAAAATCAAGAACGGGCGCTCCGAGATACCCATGCCAAATCTCATGCTGCCGTCAAAGGCACGCTCGAAATCTTTGATATTGATGAAGATGCAATTAAACGCGAATTAAATCAATGCGCCTCATTGAGTTCTTCACAGTTAAATGCGATTTCTCTGAAACAAGGCTTGCTAGCACAACCCAAACAATATCCTGTTTGGATCAGATTTGCTAATGGGCGTACCAAAGTAGAGCATGATTATGTCTCAGATACACGCTCAATGACAGTGAAATTGATTGGAGTTGAAGGAGAACGGCTTACACAAAGCCATGAATCGACAACCCAAGACATTATTACTCAAAATGCCGAGATATTTTTCATTAAAACTATTAGAGACTACTACGGCTTTTTTAGTGCTGTAGTTAAGTCAGAAAAAGCGGCACTCACATGGCTTCTGCTGCATCCCAAACAATTCTTGGCACTCAATAAGATTACGAAACCGACTCCCAAGAGTTTATTAACCGAACGATATTGGAGCGGTTCAGCCTATGCTTTGGGTATTAATCCAAATTTTGATGCCTCCCAGACTGGTTTAGTTCCTTTTGAATATCCAGCTGTGGTTAAATATGCATTTACTCCAGTTTCAGTTGAACCACCCCACAACAGGATTCCATTCCAAGAAAGACAAAAAAGCGATCGCGATCGCGCCAAAGCTCTAGCTGAAAACGGCGCTCAACCAGACAATTACTATCGAGATGAGCTAATTCAAGCCCTTGCTAAACCTGACGCTCATTACTGCTGGGACTTTGGCATCCAGTTTCAAACTAACCTCAATATGTCTATTGACGATGCGACGATTCTCTGGCGAGAAAAGGAATCACCTTTCTTTACAGTAGGTCGTCTTACTGTAAAGCACCAAATAATTAATTTTGAGAAACAATACGATTTCTGTGAAAATCTCCGATTTTCTCCTTGGAACGGACTTACTACTCATCGTCCGGTTGGTGCGCTCAATCGGCTACGCAGTATTGTTTATCCAGTTGTAGCATCCTATCGCCATCAAAAGCGAGGTCTTGTTTACCAAGAACCGACTGGAAATGAAACCTTTTAAATTTCAATAGTGCGTGTCTTTTATGGATTCTACGCTAAAGCACAAATGCCAACACAGTAGATTTAGTCTTGACCACATAGCAACATAAATGGGGAGCGATCGCTCCCCATCATTTTTGTATTCTTACGACGAGATCTCAACTGTTGCGATCACTTGTCATCACTTTCTTTACAATTTTTAATAAATAAGTTACATTTATTTACAATAATAGCAATCATCTAATTAGGAAGTATTCATGCGTGCAAACGGTTCTATAGTTGACGATCAGGGTAAGATGAACAATTTTGCGATCGAGCCAAGAGTTTATGTGGATACTCAGGGCGATCGCACTGGCTTTACTCCCTATGCCGAGTTACTCAACGGGCGTTTAGCAATGATAGGTTTTGTGTCTTTAATGGTGCTAGAAGCGTTGACAGGACACGGAGTTTTTGGTCTTTTAGGCAGCTTATAAAAAATAAATTTTCATATCATTGGCACTTGTTTTCGCAAGAGTGGAGATACTGAGTTTCTTCGTGTCTCTGCTTTTTTATTTTGAAGCTAAACATTAATTGAAAGTTTGAATATGTAAAAGCCATCCGTTAGATGGAGTATTTTTTATAACTAAATAAGTTAGCCTGCTTTTGTGGCAAAAGGGTAACACAGTTAATTATGAGCAATACGCCCAAAATTGACCGTCAAAGGGAGCATCAAGCAAATGAGCGTACATTTTTGGCTTGGCTGAGGACTTCAATTGCATTAATTGGTTTTGGCTTTGCGATCGCACGATTTGGTTTATTTCTGCGTCAGCTTAGTTTTACCTTGACACAACAAGAATCATCTTCACATCCCTTATTTAACTCAGAAAATTTAGGTATTAGTTTGGTAATTTTTGGTATTATTACCATCGCTTTTGCAGCTTGGCGATACAATCAAGTTCTATGGCAAATCGAAAGAAGTGACTACCAACCTATGCGATGGACAGTATGGATGATAGCTGGAATTGTAATGATTTTCGGATTTTTCAGTCTTCCATTGCTGATTATGCGAACTAGAGTATCTCCACAACGGGATTTAAATCAGCCGTTATCTCGGAATTTACGATAATTGCTAAATTATAAGGCTTGTGATAGAGAAGTCAAAATAAAACTTTAGAAGCAATATCTCCAAATTTTATTTTTCCGAATAGTAAAGATTGCTAATTAAAAATTTGTAACTCTAATCAAGAATTTCAAGTAAGTTTATCGGGTGAATTATGGCTTTAACTGCTTCAACAATGCTTCCTATTGGTACTCAAGCACCAGATTTTCGTTTACTAGATGTAATTTCTGGACAGACAATCTCACTTTCTACATTTGCTGACAAAAAAGCTTTATTGGTAATGTTTATTTGTCGGCATTGTCCTTTTGTCAAACACGTTCAAGCAGAATTAGCAAACTTGGGTAAAGATTACTTTCAAAGTGATTTAGGTATTGTAGCTATCAGTGCAAATGATGCTAGAAATTATCCAGATGATGCTCCAGATAGCTTAAAAGCAATGGCAGGTGAGCTTGGTTTTCAATTTCCCTTTTGTTATGACGAGAGCCAAGAAACGGCAAAGACATACACAGCAGCTTGTACACCTGATTTCTTTTTGTTTGATAGGGATCGCAAGCTGATTTATCGTGGACAATTAGATGATAGTCGTCCTAGTAATAACAAACCTGTAACAGGTACAGACTTACGTGCTGCGATTGAGGCTGTACTTGCTAATAAAGCCGTGACTCTAGATCAAAAACCAAGTATAGGTTGCAATATAAAATGGAAATCAGGGAACGAACCTAGTTATTTTGGTAGTTAAGTGTGGTTAAGCAGAATTAAAAATCTGCTTATGAACTACATAAATATCCTCCCTCATAAAATCAAAAGACATGACGAGAGAGGATATTAATTACTTGTTGGGGCTATCAGTTACGGATTTCTAAATTGAGAATGTAACATCCCAGTTGTATTTTGTCTGCCCATAATTCATATTCGACTCGTAAATTCTCTGGTAATGGATGTCCATTGAGTGTCAAATTACTAGTAAAGTTACGTAAGCGAATGGGTTGGTTAGGTTGCAGTGATTCAGTAGGCAACCAATAACGAGTGATACCATAAACACCCTGTTCCCAAAAATGGCGGTAACTTAATTGACCATTACCCTGCATTGTCATAGTAACTCGATAGGGGGAAATTTCCAGCCACAATACTCTGGGACTATAAGGATTAATAATTTCTTTGGAACTGTTCACAGATGGTGCCGTCAACAGTAGGTGAAAACGCTCACTGTCTTTTTGGTATAAAGTCGCGGCGGTTTCGACAACAGACCAAACAGGTAAGTCTGTGGAAATTAATGATAGGCACACGGGCTTGCGGTGGTGAGTCAGCATGGGAGCGATAAAAGCTAAAAGCAATGAAATACAAAGTAATCGGCAGGTTTGAGTCAGGAACTGAACCGTAAAATATGCTTCATATTAACTGAAGCTGCTGAAATAGAAAGCTAGACAAATCAAAGTAAAAACAAGTAATATGTCGGATTAGAAGGTTTTGGTGAGACTTTTGCTCTAGTTAGCTTAGTTTATAGTGGATGACAAGACCCTAATTGGCTTGCGCAGTAAACTGAGCGTCTCAAATAGTTTGTTTTTTGCAAAACTAGCAGGCAACAGCTACAAGATTGGCTTTATAGGCTTGCTAAAATTTGGCTTACCTGTGTCTGTGAAAAGAAGCTTTTCTTCGATTAGAAGTTAATCTTCTCCCCTGAGTAGGAAAATCAAGCCAAAGATACATATTAAATATAGTCTTAGTGTATATCAGTAATTTTCATAGAGCAGAAAGCGATACGATACTAGCGAGGAAGCAACTAGCAGTGAGTTTTACCTTTACTGCTTACTAACTTCCGGTGCAGTCACAAGTCAGTTTATCCTAATGTCGCCTTCTGTTATTACCGTAGAAACTAAAGAAAACTTTTCTCAAAACTTAGTTATCGATCAAACTGCTTCTAAGTTAAGTTTACAAGGTCGTATCCGCGTTCCAGGAGATAAGTCTATTTCCCATCGTGCTTTGATGTTAGGCGCGATCGCTCAAGGACACACCCAGATTCAGGGACTACTATTAGGTGAAGATCCTTGCAGCACCGCTAGCTGTTTTCAGGCAATGGGAGCAGATATTTCGCCCTTAAACACAGAATTGGTGCAGATTAAAGGAATCGGTTTAGGAAATTTGCAAGAACCTGTTGACGTATTAAATGCTGGGAACTCAGGCACAACAATCCGATTGATGTTGGGACTATTGGCATCCCATGCGGGACGCTTTTTTACCATTACAGGCGATTCTTCCCTGCGATCGCGTCCCATGTCCCGTGTTATTAAACCTTTACAACAAATGGGAGCGGAAATTTGGGGGCGTAAAGGTAGTTCTTTAGCACCCTTGGCTGTGCAAGGACAAAATCTCAAACCAATTCATTACCATTCTCCCATCGCCTCTGCTCAAGTCAAATCCTGTATTTTGTTGGCGGGTTTAATGGCTGAAGGCAAAACTACTATTACAGAACCAGATCTGTCCAGAGATCACAGCGAAAGGATGCTCAAGGCATTTGGAGCGGAACTGGATATTGATCCCGAAACTAACAGCGTAACAGTTAAAGGCCCTGCTCAACTTATTGGGCAAACAGTGATTGTTCCTGGGGATATCAGTTCGGCTGCCTTTTGGTTGGTGGCTGGGGCAATTGTATCGGATTCTGATTTGGTGATTGAAAATGTCGGTGTTAATCCCACTCGCACGGGTATTTTAGAAGCTTTAGCAATGATGGGAGCCGATATTAAGCGAGAAAATGAACGGGAGGTAGCTGGTGAACCTGTTGCCGATTTACGGGTGCGTTCTAGTCGTCTGCAAGGTTGCACCATTGCTGGGGAGATCATACCCAGGCTAATTGATGAGATTCCGATTTTAGCAGTAGCAGCAGTATTTGCCGAAGGAATAACTGTAATTAAAGATGCAGCAGAATTACGAGTTAAAGAAAGTGATCGTATTGCTGTGATGGCTCAACAGTTAAATAAAATGGGAGCGCAAGTAACCGAGCTACCCGATGGCATGGAAATTACTGGTGGTACTTCTTTAGTAGGTGCAGATGTTGATAGCTATACAGATCATCGCATTGCTATGAGTTTGGCGATCGCTGCTCTTAACGCAACTGGTACTACAAAGATTCAGCGTGCAGAGGCTGCTGCTATTTCTTATCCAAATTTCATACCTACGCTGCAACAAATTTGTAGCTAGCTATGAGCGCATTAATCGGGAACACGAAGATTGCTCATCTTAATTAAAAAATTTGAAATAGGGTTGCTTGCCCTATTTTTAATTTTATACGGAGAGGGGGGGATTCGAACCCCCGTTGAGTTTCCCCAAAACGCATTTCGAGTGCGCCGCATTCAACCGCTCTGCCACCTCTCCAGATTATGAAAAATTATATTTTTTACTAGGCAATCTCTTCAATCTTAGCATGATATGAAGACAAGTGCATAAGCACATAAATGATATCACGTTCTTAATTTTGGGCTTTAGACGCCAGTATCGGAACCTAGTTTTTTGAGCTTTTCCTATTTCGTGATCCCTGCTTAAGACCTGAAAGCATAATATACTTACAAAATCGAAGTTTTATTTTCTGTTCCCTGAATAAATGTTTCAAAATCACTGTTAAGAGTCCATTGAATTGCTCCATCTCTTCCTGTAATGAATAGTTTTGTCTGACCTTTACTGAGTTCAGATAAAGCTTTTTGCTGAATGTTAGTATTAGATGCGATCGCGACTTGTGGTTGTAAAGCAACAACTAATTCTTTTAAAGACTCACCAGGACACCATAATACCTGTGGACGCGGTAATTGTCCTGTTTTAACTAGGCGACGTATTTCTATAGTTTTAAGATTCCCTACTAGCAACCAAGTCTGACCCTGAATTTGCATCTGCAATATGGGCAATCCATTATTAATGTATTGCACAACTATAGAATCAGTACCGACAGTTTGACCAACTGATACAGGCTGGTAAAATCCCTTTTTTTGTTGTACTTCCTGTTGAATTATCTGACTAGTAAGAGTGCCTCCCGACGGAGAAAAATAGTCATAAAAAACTTTAATTGGCAAACTTTTTAGAACTTCTAGCCAACCGTTGTTACCGTTTAGTTGAAAATTAGAAGCGATTGCCCAATCTATTTTATTTACACCTTGTTGTTGTAAAAACGGTACGATTGTGAAGCGTCCCGTTCCTTCATCACCACTATTAATTAAAGCTATCTTTCCTCGATCTTGAATTACCATTACTGGTTCTTCGCCAGCTGCTAATACTGTAACCCTAAACAAAGTGTTAGCAGAATACCACCCTGGAATTAAGACCAATCCTATTGCAGTTAAAAGGGCTATCCACCAACGTTTTTGCCACCAACGTACAATCCAAACTAATGCAATCAATCCATAAACTACTAGTACCTGCCAAATTGCTATCTTACCAGTAGCAAAAGAATTTCCTGGTAGCTTACTAAAAAATTCTACTAGCTTAATTAACCAATCGCTAGGGTAATGTAATGTCCCAGCCAAATAATTTTCAGTATTAGGCACAATTAACCCTGCTAAAGCATTAATAATGCCACCTATACTAATAACTGAAATGAAAGGCGTAGTAATTATATTCAGTAGTAAGCTATAAATTGGTACAACTCCAAAAACAAATAGTTGGACTGGTAGAGTCCAGATTGTAGCAGCTATAGGAACAGCTATTAAAGAAGCGATCGCGGGGGGTAACCATGCCAAACGTTGAGTTAATGGTGGTACAGTTACTATCAATCCTAATGTAGCTAAAAAGCTTAGTTGAAATCCTAAATCCCAAATCCACAGAGGATTAAACAATAATAATAAAGTAGCAGCAACCATCAACGATCCCAACTGCTTGACTTTTCGTTTTAGTCCCAAACCAACTAATGCTGCAAATCCCATCACTACAGCTCGCAGTACTGCGGGCTGGAAACCTGTTAAGCACAGAAAAATAATTAACGCCAAACTGCCCAAAATAACTTGCAATACTCTGTTGAAGCGCTTAGTTAAACTGAGGACTACACTCAAAATTAAGGAAGTTTGAAATCCAGATGCTGCTAAAGCATGAGCTAACCCAGCTTTGATAAACGCATCGCGGATATCGTATGGCAAATCAACAGCTTTGCTGCCTATAACCATAGCACTAACAAGAGGCCCCTCCGGAATACCTAACCAACGTACTTGCGATCGCACAATTTTTTCCCGGATTTGCCACCATCCCCACTGATTTTGTTCTTCATTCAATATATTTACAAGCCTTCCAACAAAACCAGCAAAAGCTCCTTCTTGCTGAAGGAATTTTTGAAAGTCAAAGGCACCAGGGTTTGATGGCGGTTTCGGTTTGTATAAAATTCCAGTTACAGCAACTTGCTGACCGGGGTGCAATCCAGTAGCTTGAAGTATAGGCACTGTTACATACAACTTCCCCGTTACACCCTTACTGGCACCTGCTAGCCCTTGATCGTTTTTGACTTCATCAAGTTGAGTCGCTTCTAACCAAAACTGTCCTCGTTGATTACGAGTTAAGCGTGGTGTACTTTTAACCTCACCACGCACAATAAAAAGTTGTTCTTGATTATTATTCTGTGATGGTACAAGTTTACTTATATCGTTTGTTCCTGCTTGAGGAACCCGGAATTGAAAATAGAAAGTTGCCAACAACCCTAACACCCCAGCAATTAACCATACTCTTGGATGAGGAGTAGAGGACATAAATTGTGGTGTCACCTTAGTCTTTAATTGGGTATTTGCAGTTTTTTGGGTGGCTTTGTGTGGATTTAAACGCCGTTTTCTAACAAGAATTGCTCCCACAATTCCCAAAAGCATTACCCAAGCACCACCCCAGGGAACTGTTGTAAACAGTAATCCAAGAATGTAGCCAAGACAGATAATTACACCACTTGCCTGAATCATTGGAATTTTTGCAATAATATCTGGTGACAAAATTTACAGTTACAAAAATGTAGACGCCCTCAGGGCGTCTACAGTCTAAAAGCACAAAGAGATTTTGGCAATAGCTAAATTTATAAAGACAAACCTAATTTCAAACCCAAAATAGCATGGAGAAACATCAGAAAAAGTACAGTGCTGCCCAAATAGGCATGAAGGTTGCGTAACCCAGGTTGCTCGCCTCCAAATTTGCTCAAAGCAATTGCAGAGTTAATTCCCAGTAAGATTAATACACTTGAACCAGTCCAGAAATGAGGACTTTCCGTAATAGGTTGACGTTGCATCACAAGAGATAACATTCCACCTGTGAAACCTAATGCCATAAATAAAAACATCCACGGTGCTATCTGGCGATGAGCGCTGTGATTTTTAACCACAATATCTTTATCTTCTGCCAATCTTCCTTGCCAACCTGTAATTCCCACAGCACTACCCATAACAAACACCACGATCCCCATCATCAGAGGATGTCCCCAATGGACTATCGGTTCGGGTATACCTAAGCTGCGAAACCAAGCTGCGATCGGTTCTAAAATCTCAGTCAAACTAACCATTTATATTTCACAGCCTTCTCAGTATTTATGCTAGTGTGTATGCTTTTAGATTAACCTAAGTAGCTAATCAAACATTAATTATTGTTGTAAGCTTTTGAGAAAATCGAGCTTTGCTGTGAATTTATCAGCAAAATAATCAGCAACCTCTGTGGAAGTTAGTGGTATTACCTCTGTTCCATGTCGAATTGGCTGTAACGCCACCCCTAAACTGCAATGCGAACTGCTGGCCTTTCTGTACACATACCTGGCATTCATTTCAGGTATCTGAAAGTATTTGCCTATTGGTAATTCTTGAAAAGTCGTCATAACGCTCAAGATTGAGGTTCAGATGTGAAATTTCTTCCTTACTTAGTTGTTCTTACCTGTACTGCATCTTGCCATCAAAATAATACTCAAACATCTGCTTTTTTCAGCAATGGAAAACCTAACTTTTCTCTTTGTTCGACATATAACTGTGCTACTTTGCGTGCTAAATGCCGAATCCTGGCAATGTAACGAGTTCTTTCTGTAACTGAAATTACCCCTCTCGCATCAAGCAAATTGAAAGTGTGCGAACACTTTAACACGTAGTCCAGAGTAGGTAGAACCAGTCCTCGCTCTGTCAATTGTAGAGCCTCTTGTTCATACATATTAAATAGTGTGAGCAGCATCTCAGGATTGGAGGCTTCAAAGTTATAAACACATTGCTCAATCTCTCCTTGGAGGTGAACATCACCATACGTTATGTTGTCCGTCCACTGAATTTTAGTCATTGCCTCCACTCCCTGGAGATACATTGCCAAACGCTCCAATCCATATGTAATCTCTATTGAGACAGGGTGGCAATCAATACCTCCACACTGTTGGAAATAAGTAAATTGAGTAATTTCCATCCCATCTAACCACACTTCCCAACCAGTACCCCAAGCTCCTACTGTTGCGTCTTCCCAATTATCTTCTACAAATCGCACATCGTGGTCTTCTGGACGAATTCCCAAAGCTCTCAAGGAGTCTAAATAAATTTCCTGAATATTATCTGGGGAAGGTTTTATCAACACTTGATACTGATAATAATGTTGAAAACGATTAGGATTTTCACCATAGCGTCCATCTGTGGGACGACGACAAGGTTCAACGTAAGCGACTGCCCAAGGTTCAGGCCCCAGCGCTCTTAGAAAAGTATGGGGATTCTTAGTGCCAGCTCCCTTTTCAATGTCGTAAGGCTGGGCAATCAGACATCCGCGTTGACCGCCAGGTCTTTCTGAAAGAGACTCGCTCCAAAACTTGTGCAATATCTCTATTACCGACTGAAAATTCACAACAACCCCTTTGTAAGTCAACAGTTTCTAACCCATTGTTACTTAAACTCAGCACAACAGGCATTTGTGGGGCAACAAAAAAAGTCCGAAAAAATTTTTCGAAAAGTAGTTGACAGTGAAAGATGTGTTGGCTACTATAGATAAGTGCCTGAGAGGGGCGCGACAGAGCGCTGCTCGAAAGGAA
>NZ_JAUDRH010000025.1 GCF_030381805.1 Chlorogloeopsis sp. ULAP01 | reverse complement strand
TGGCAATTCTTGCAGGTAGGGTTTCTTTCACCAAAATGGCTTGTCCCATCCGGTAGCGCAATGGTTCTAGTTTTGCAGCCATGCGCTCAATTACACCGCCCTCAAGCCTGTCAAAGGGGGAGATGCTAGCTAAGAATTCCTCAAAGGTGCTGGTGTTGGAAGTCATTGCGTTACCAGGGTTGAAATGAGGGGGAGAGGGGGAGATAAGGAGGTAAGGAGGTGGGGAGAATAATTTCACCCCATCCCCTCATCACCCCATCCCCTCATCTCCTCACCAGAGCGAAGCGATAAAGGTGTTTTGCTCATTTCCTCAGCTAGCCATTGTTCAAATAAGTGGTTAAGTAGAGTAGTGCGTGTGGCATCATCTAGTTGAGCGGGAATCAGTTTCTCCAATTTGACGATTACAACCCAATTATCTAATCGCATTGGTGGCCACAACTGTCCTGGTTGAGAGATGGCGAGTTTTTGGGCAATCACTGGGTGAGGTTGGCTCATAGGAACAGGGCCTAACTTTCCAAGAGTGTGAGCTTCTTGTCCTTGCGAGTAAAGGCTTGCACATTCGGCAAAGCTTTGTTCTCCTGCCTTGATACGAAAGTAGAGTTCTTGGGCTGCTTCTGCATCAGATGTGCGAATCAGGGAATAAATAACTTTGTCTAACTGAGGTTTATATTGCAGGAAGTATGACTCCAGCTTTGCTCCCCAAGTGGCGATTTTAAATTTTTCAACTCTTAATTCTCTTGTGGCAAGGGCTTCTAGTTGTGCCTCGCTCATACCGTAATGTTTTAGGATTGATGTCCGTGCTTGAAGCGCAGTTAGTTGATTCTTTTGATAAAACTGCTCTATGGTGCTGGTGTTTTCCTCTGGGGTGAGTTTGATTGAAGCAATCGCTTCATCAATGATTAGGAAACGGCACAACTGCGGAAGCATTTGGTAACCAGCCAGCAGCTTTAATGCTTCTGCGACACTGATTGTCTGGTTGCCAAATTGGAGAACTGGGGTCATAGCGAGAAAACAAGCCGTTTTGGAGTTTGGGTAAATTGCTTTGTACAGTTAGGGAAATGTTTTGTTAGAGTCTCCCTACTGAATAATTACTCTTTTTTTGTAATTATGACAACCTTGATGATACGTATTTAGGCTCAGTCCGCTTCTACGTAAGCAGTACTAATTATTTAACTTTTTCCTAAGTAACAATACTGGTATGATAAAAAAAGTATTATTAGGTGCCAAAGCTTAATTCAAATAAGCTAAATAGTATTTTCTAAGCACTAAAATAATCCTGGTATAAAATAACTTGTATTTATTTAGTTACTAAATATACATTGATGTCAGAAAAAAAATAAGAAATAAAAGTTTGATATTAGAGTAAATACCTGATGAAAAAACTAATTTCCATCATTATGACGGTCTACAATGGGGAACGCTATCTTGGTTTTGCAATTCAAAGTGTTTTGAGCCAGACTTACCCCGACTTTGAACTATTAATTTGGGATGATGGTTCCACTGACAGTTCAGTTGAAATTGCTCGCTCGGCAGTTCAATTTGACCAACGGGTGCGTGTAGTAACGGCACCACATACTGGGCGAGCGCGTTCGCTCAAAGCTGCAATCAAACAGACTACTAGTCCCTATATTGGATTGGTAGATAGCGATGACTTATTGGCACCGACTGCTTTGAAAGAAACAGCTGCTGTACTATATGCACGCAAAGAAGTTGGACTAGTTTATACAGACTACCAAGTTATAGATGAAAACCACAATCTTATAGGATATGGGCAGCGTTGCCGCATACCCTATTCCAAAGAGCGATTGTTGGTTGACTTCATGATTTTCCACTTCCGACGACTGCTGCGTCGGGATGTTTACGAGCAAGTAGGTGGTATCAATGAGGAATTTGAACTAGCCCAAGACTATGAACTATGCCTGCGACTTTCCGAGGTGACACAGATAGAACACCTGGCAAAACCGCTCTATTATTATCGCTACCACCGTGAGAGTATGTCCCATCAAAAGCGAATCGAGCAAATTTTGGCATCACGATGCGATTAATCTAGCCTTACAACGACGCGGACTTGAGAAGCATTATGAACTGGATGTGCAAATAGTGGGACGTTACTCTTTGCGTCCAAAGGTTAGCTGATACAAGTTCATTTCCATTATTTGCCTTTGCTATGAGGAACTCTCACCTGTGTGGTTGAGTAGGTAACATTGCCAGCACTATCGGTAGCACTATAAGTCAGGGTGTAAATACGCCCATTGCCTTTGCCAGAACGTTCTGCCCGCAGGAAAATACGTCCATCCGGTCGAATTTCAATATCCCCTGCGGTATCACCGTCACCAAGACCATTATCTGGTTCGTTACTGGTAATCGACACCAGTTTAACTACAGGATTGGGATCAAAGTCATCGCTGGCTTGTACGTTAACTTTAACTTCGACCATTTTGTGGTTGGGAGGCCATAATTCGGCGGGAGACGCACTCACCTTGAGTACAGGCGATTCATCATCATCCACAATCGTACCAACAGCAGTAGTATCGGCGATGGTAGCATTAATCGCTTCACCCAGATTGATACTGAAGGATTCATTCAATTCATCTCGGCGATCGCCCATGATTGCAACAGAGATTGTCTTAGTTGTTTCTCCCGGCGCAAAGGTTAGGGTTCCGCTATTTGCAAGGTAATCACTTCCAGCAATGGCTGTACCGTCAGCAGTTGCGTACTTTACGCTAATCGTTTTCTCGCTTTGGGCATTGAGACTGACGGTGAAGTTCATGTATGAAATGCCGTCATGCCCTTCAGTAATAGTTTTATCTGCAATGGATAGGGCTGGGGATTCGTCGTTATCGGCAATTGTCACTACACCAACAGCATCCTCTGCAATGGTGGCGTGAACAGCATTGTTTAGTTTCAACAAGAAGGTTTCGTCGTATTCGTCAATGCTATCGTCTTGAAGTTGGATGCTTATGGTTTTGGTAGTTTCTTCCGGTGCAAAAGTCAGGGTACCGCTAGTTGGGATGTAATCCTTGCCAGCAATTGCAGTACCGTTGACAGTGCTGTAGTCTACTGTAATCGCTTTGGCACTCTGGTTGGATAAGCTAACGGTAAATGTTACTTTTGCTGTACCGCTTTCAGTAGTGGTAATGGTTTTTTCTCTAATCGTCAGTACTGGCGGCTCATCGTTATCTAGGATAATACCTGTGGCAAGTTCATTGACAATTGTGGCATTAGTAGCATTACTTAGTTGCAGGAAGAAGGTTTCGTCATATTCATCTAGAGTATCGCCGACCAGTTCTACGGTAATAGTCTTGGTGGTTTCTCCCGGTGTAAAGGTGAGGACACCATTAGTTGCTAAGTAATCGATTCCGGCTGTAGCTGTCCCATCTACGGTGACAAAATTAACGCTGATTGGTTTAGCACTCAAAGCATCGAGGTTGACGGTGAAGATGGCATAACTAGTGCCGTTATCTCCCTCAACGATGGATTTATCAGTGATAGTTAGTGTTGGCGGTTCGTCATTGTCCAAAATTGTACCCACGCCAGTGGCATCGGCAATGATTGCATTTGTAGCATTGCTGAAGTTGAGGAAGAATGTTTCGTCAAATTCATCGGTGCGATCGCCAATAATTGCCACTGTGATAATTTGAGTAGTTTCACCAGGAGCGAAAGTAATTGTTCCAGAGGTGCCCAGATAATCACTTTCGGCTGTGGCAGTGCCGTCGGTCGTGGAGAAGTTGGCAGTTACTGTCCGCAAACTGGGTTCTGATAAACTGGCAGTAAACACGGCGTAGGTCTGGCCATCATCGCCTTCGATGAAGGAGATGTCGTTGACAGACAATGTGGGTGGTTTCTTCACTGTAAGGGTTATTGTATCGTTGGTGACACCACCATCATCATCAGTCACTGTGAGAGTAACGTTGTATGTGCCGTTACTGGTGTAAATATGTGTTGGATTGAGGTAGGAGGAGGGAGAGAGTGAGGGAGGGAGGGAGTGAGGGTTGTATTCTAGGGTTGTGCCATCGCCGAAGTCCCAAACAATGGTGTGGGTGTCTAATATACCAGGGTCGGTAAAGTAACCGTCAAAGGCGACTGTCTCGCCAACATACATAATTTGATTGTCGCCTGCTTCAACTGTGGGTGCGACGTTGTTGACGTTGACAGAAAGCGTTGAGGATGTGGAAGCGCCATCCGAGTCTCGTACAGTCAGGGTGACGGTGTAAGTGCCGTTGTCGGCAAAAATGTAGCTGACATTTTGTCCAACTACTGGGTCTGTTCCATCGCCAAAGTTCCAAGTGTAGGTGAGGGTATCGTTTCCTGGGTCGGTGGCATTTGCGCTAAAGTAAGCTTGTGAGCCTTCATCCACATTTGTATCACCAAAAATCTCAGTAATAATTGGTGCGACATTGTTGACTGTAACAGTGAGGGTGTCTGCGGTGACGCCGCCATCGCGATCGCGGACTGTAAGGGTGACGTTGTAGGTGCCGTTTGCAGTATAAATGTGTGTTGGGTTTAGGTAGGAGGAGTGAGGGAGTGAGGGAGTGAGGGAGCGAGGGTTGTATTCTAGGGTGGTGCCGTCGCCGAAGTCCCACTCGATAGTATGAGTATCGAGTATACCGGGGTCGGTGAAGTTGCCGTTGAAGGTAGTGGCAGTACCTTCATCGGTTGTTAAGTCTACACCTGCCTCTACTATGGGTGCAACGTTGTTAACGTTGACGGTGAGGGTTTGCTCGTTCTTCGCACCATCTGTGTCTTCTACTGTTACAGTGACTGTGTAAATGCCGTTGTCGGCAAAGATATGGCTGACGGTGTTACCTTGTTGAGGGTTAGTACCATCGCCAAAATCCCAAGTGTAGGTTAGTGTATCGTTTCCTGGGTCAGTGGCAGTGGCAGTAAAGTTGGCGTTCTCTCCTTCATTAATATTGATGTTGCCAGTAACATTGGTAATTGTGGGTGCGACGTTATTAACGGTGATAGTTAAGGTATCGCTAGTCTCACCACCGTCATTATCTTTGACTGTAAGTTTGACAGAGTAGACGCCATTGTTGACAAATATGTGGTTGGGAGTTAATGTACCTTGTGCTGTTGTGCCGTCGCCAAAGTCCCAACTGATGGTGTGAGTATCAACAATACCAGGGTCGGTGAAGCTACCGTTGAAGCTGACAGTTTGACCTTCTAATACTATTTGGTCTGCACCCGCAATTACATTCGGAGCAACATTATTAACATTGATTGGCAATGTTTCTACGATCGCTGCACCGTAGGTGTCGGTGACGGTAAGGATAGCGGTGTAAGTGCCGTTGTTAGCAAAGACGTGGTTGACGGTTTGTCCTGTAATAATTTCAGTGCCGTCCCCAAAGTTCCAGGTGTAGGTGAGGGTGTCACCGTAGTCGCTGGCGATCGCGCTAAAGGTGGCGGTTGTACCTTCAGTAACGTTTGATTCTACGGCAAGATGGTCGATGGTGGGGTCAGTGTTGTTGACGGTGACTGTAATTGTTGCCTCATTGGAGATGGCGTTGTCGTTGTCAAGTGTTACGTAGGTGAAAGTATCTATACCAACAAAGCTGCCGTTGGGGGTGTAGGTGATGGTGCCGTCGTTATTAATAATGATGGAACCGTTAGTTGGTGCAGTGCCAATTAGCACGCTGTTGGGGTTTAGGGTGCCGTCAGCATCGCTGTCGTTACTCAGGACGTTAATTGTTACAGGTTGTGCTTGGTCGGTGGTAGCAGTGTCGTTGTTAGCAAAAGGAGCAATCAGGTTGTTGTTGAGGATGCGGATGTCATCGATGATGACTTTACCATCTTTTGCTCCAAAGCCGAGTAGGTCGAAGTAGAGGGTGGCAACAGTTCCGGGTGCGACGGAGCTAATGTCTACGGTGACGGTACGAGGAGTGTTGAGGGCTATTTTGTCGCCACTGGTGTTAGCGCCTGCTATCTTGACTTTATCACTAAAGTATGAGTTGCCGGAGTGTTGGAGGTTGAAGAGGGAGTCGGTTTGAGTCAGTCCGGTGGCGGTGCCAACTAGGGGTGTGTGGGATCGGGCATCGAGGAGGGCGACTTCAAAGGCATCGCCGGGAGCGAGGGAGCTTGTTCCCAAGTGGCTGTCAACGATGGTGAACTGGAGGTATTTGGCTTCTTGTGGAATGATGAAGGTTTGGGTGAAGTTGCTGTTAAAACGCGATTCTTCGGTGAGGACGGCTTGGGAATTAAGGATTGTGGCTGCACCACGAGTTGACCAACCAAAGTCGGGAGCAGTTGGGATTTCTTGGTTGAAGTTGCCGTTGGTAATGTCTGCAAGGAGTATTGCAGTTAGCGGTGCTTGCAGGGTATTCCCCCACTGTCCCCCTGTCCCACTCCCCCCCTCCAGGGAACGGATGGCGTTGACCATTTGCAGGTTGAGCCATGATGGTAGCTTACGCACGCCTGGAGCAAGGGTGTTGTTCATCAGGTCGTAGGGGTGTACTTTGGAATCGAGGTGGCTACCATCTGGAGTGAGGGTGGCAGTGAAGTTGTCGCCTATGAAGGTTTTTGTGCCGTTGATGCTTTGAACGTAGCGGTCAAAGCTTGGGTTGCCTGCAATGATGCCTGCTAGGTGTCCCATTTCGTGCAGGATGGTAGTAAGCAGGTCGTATTTGCCTACTGCGTCGCCTGTAGTGGCGCGGAAGGCTGTGTCGGTAAGGGAGGAGGTGAATTCGCCGTTTTCCCAAGGGGTACGGTCGATGAACCAGCCGATGCCGTTGGCGTTGTGGTCGATGAGGATGGTTCCGCCGTTGGGGCGACCGAGGGAGTCATAGTTGGTGATTTGGGCTTCTGCTAGTTGTCCGGTGGGGAGGTCGGTGAAAGAGAAGTTGATGTTGAAGGTGGGGTCGAATAAGGTAGACCAGAGATTTGTAGAACTATATTTAAGATCGGAAAATAAGTTGGAGGTTAAATTATGGTTTGGAGAATTACTACTGATGAATTGTTGGAGCGTTACAAAGCTGGGGAGCGTAACTTTAATGGGATTGAGTTGATTCGCATTGTTGGTGAAATGGGTGAAAGAGATGGGATTGATGGTCAGATTACTGGACTTGAAGGTGCTGACTTGCGGGGTATTAGCCTGCGGGGAGCTAATCTTGAAAAAGTCGATCTGAGTGGGGCTGATTTGACTGGAGCCGATCTGTTCGGTGTTTATTTGGGTGGGGCTGGTTTGGTAAAAACGATTTTGAGAGATGCTAATTTGTTCTCTGCCAACCTGAGTTGGGCTACTTTGAGTGGGGCTGATTTGACTGGAGCCAATTTGAGCCAGGTGAATGCGAGTAGCGCTGTTTTCATCGGTGCTACCATAGGGTATTTTGAATATGCTGTTTTGATTGATGCTAACTTTCAAGGGGCTATCGGTATGCTCATCAAGGGACATTTCAACCTGATTTGGGATACTACTATGCCCGACGGCACTGTTGAAAAAGGTCCCTACTGTAAATGGAAATAGTTCTGGCTCTGTTGCAGCCATTAAAGGAGCAGGTTCGATAATACTGATTTTTGTTCTAATATTTGTAACACTACGATTTTCAATTGCTTGTTGAATATCTGTAGGAATATTGGACAAAAAATTATAGCCAGTTATATTTTCAAGTTGTCTAACATTAAATAGTCCAAATGTTTTTCCATTAAGTGTGAAGTTTTGCTCCCAATGGTCATCAGGGTCTTGTCCTTTACGATTTGCATCAAGGATATTGGGTAAATAAATACCAAAAGCAAGGGTGTCTTTAGTTACATCATAAATTCCTTGACCAGGATGATCTAGAACTAGCACAACCTTCCAAACACTTTCGGGGACACTAATTTTATTGTTAAGTAGAAGAGGATTGCCGGAAGCATCAATTGCTTGTCCATCTCTTCCCTCAACAATATATAGCTCTTTGTCATGTTTATTTACTAATTTATCCCGCAAATATTCTTCTAGTTTTGTCCATTGAGACTTACCAGTTGCTTGCTCTAACGGCTGAGGCAAAACATTAGTCATCAGGAATGTTGAATAATAATCCTGTTTATTTCGACTACGATCTGCCGCAGCAGTCATATGCCCCTTGTCGTACTTGCTGTTTGCAGAGTTAATGTCTTGAGAAGCAGGACCTTTTTGAGTTCCAAAAGGTAAACGAGGGTCTGACTGGAAATCTGGTCTTTTAGTTTCAGCACCAAGCCAAGACTTGTTTAGTTGATAGCTAACCCAGTTGAGTGTCCTTGTATCATCATTGTAAGACAAAGAATACTGTGGTTTTTCAATGAGATAATTGGTACGAAATGTGCTAGAAGGCTCTTGATCATTACGAATAAAATACGGGTCGCTAAATTCGGGAGTGTCTATATCTTTTCTCGCTTCTTGCCCGTTTAACGCTGGATTACCAAATAATAGATGTTGACTCTTGAAGAAGACGTTATCTAAATAAACTGTTTTGCCTCCGTTTACCTCAAATTTCAGGGTTTTCACCTTGCCACGAAACTCATTGGGAATATCGACTTGAAAAGTTTGAAATCCTTGTTTGGCAAAACCAATCCTGTTAGATTGAGCCTCAGCTAGTTTAGGGTTAAACCCTGCTGATGTGGCTGAATTAGGATTAAACTCACGTAAATCAACTGCTGGATATTCATCAGCACTAACATTCGGATTACCATTACTTTGACGCTCTTTCTGACTCAATCCTTGATAAGCGGAACTTCGTAGTTCATAGTCATCAAGAAAAACTCTGACCACACTAGATTGAGGAAGAATATTACCTTGAGAATCAGTGGCTGGATCAGGGACTGGTACGTGCAAATCAAACCGCAACACGCCCCAATCAGGCACAACAAAGCTATTGTGCGTAATGCTTTCGTTAGCTCCTAATTGCAAAGCAAAATTATCTGAATTCCCAAGTCCAATTTCAGACCATTTCTTCAAACCACTTTGCAACGAAGTATAATTAGCACCATTATTTAAAGACCAACCAGGAATAGGTTGATCAGTCATTCTGCTAAAAATCGCATCAAAATTACCATTAAAAACAGTGGGAACTGCATAATCGCCCCGCATCTTGGCCTTGCTAGTATTATCAGTACTTACTGTCACACGCTTACTTACGTCCATAGTTGGACGCTGATCTTTACCCCCACCCAACACAGAATAAAACCAACCAGTAGCGATACCCTCAGTAGAACCTTGATTCTCAGATGAATAGTACCACGGTGTCAGTAAGACATTATTGGCTTGCGGATCTAGTAACTGTTCCAAACTCCTTTCTCCTAATTGATCGTAAATAGGTCGCGCCTTTCTCGTATATCCATTATCAACTTCATCTATTGCTAAATCAGTAGTACCTGCATACCACGAAAATACATTTCCGTGCGGGCTTCCCCTGCGGTCATCTTCGGTAAACCCAGTGCGACCATTCAGCAACATATTGACATCAGCACCGTCTATGAAACGACCATTAGGAGTCCAAGTTGAACCTTTAGGATCGGCTACAGTCTGATAGTAGTTATCAGCAAACGTGACATTATCCCAAACTTGGACTTGCGGTTCATTAAAATCTCTAAAATCCTTGATTATAGGAGACCCAGGAATTACTAAATCAACCTTTAAACTCTCCTGATAAAAATCATGAGGGTCAATAGTCGTCATTTGCAAGTCACGAACTGGCTTACCATTACTATCAACAACAGGAGTTCCATCAGCATTAATCCGTCCCCCTGCATAGGGGAAATAAGTTCCCAAACGTTGAATTATTTCACTATTAACAACAGTACCGCGACTAAACCCAATAAAGTGTAAGTTTGAGTTAAATAACGCCCCCTGTTGGCTAATTAAATCCCCTTTATCGTCATATAATCTAACCAAATTACCAGTATTATCATGTTCACCAACATTACCACCTAATGCTTGATCTAATTGCACAATTGAAGCAAATATTGCATCAGCAGCAGCTTCCGTAAAGCCACTATTTGATTGTATTGACTCACCATTTGTAGACCACTCTGGAAGCAATACTAATGATTTATTTTGGTTGACATATTTGCTTTGAATATTATTCGCTAATGTTACTAAATAATTTTCATCTCCAGGATTGAGACCACCCGTCAAGTCAGTCAGTACTCGTGACTGTTTATCTACTGGAATCCATAGACTTGTTGGCTTATCGTAACGCAGAATTAACCCTTTCTCATTGGGTGAATCTCCATTGACGGAAGCAATACTGTCAGCTAAATCATAGAAATTATCAGGAATCCCCGTATTTGTTGGGAAGAGCGTAAATCCATGAGTAAGGACAGTTACGCTGCTAAAGGGATTTGTACTTACAGGAGCAATAGTGTCAAATTGTCCAAACTCAATTTCTGACTGTCCACTTGTACTAATAGCTTGTACAGCCCAATGGTAATTTTGACCAGCAGTCAGCGTGCGAATATCCGGCAAAGTAAAGCGAGTACTGGTATTTTCCGGATCTGCTTCTGGTTGAGTAACAACTGTAATACCATCGTGCCAGTACCAAGTATTGGTTTCCCGCTTCCAAGTAGCTGTCACAATCCTTCCTCGGTTGAAATCTTTGTACTCATTCCAAGATTTCGTCAGCAGCTGTTGCTTTTGGTATTGATTTAACTCAGATAAAAACAATGGATCGGATAAATCAACTACCTCATCCCAAGGCAACAATCCTTTACCTTCAGCGAAAGTACTGACAAAGAGGTTAACTTCTTGAACTTGCTCATTACTGATTTGGAAATCCCAAGTAAAGGTAGGAGTTAAATCTCCTTCTTTAATACCATTAGGACTTGTTAACTTCAGTACATCAGGAGGCGATACAGCCAAATTTCGAGTCACACCGACATTTACAGGAGCGCGATCGCTTCCCTCAAACACACCATAAGTAAATTGATTCCGTACCCGGTTTTCTTTAATAATCCCGTAATCAGCAGCAATACTAATTTTTGGATTAATATCGTCAATTGGCACCCAATCAAAATCGAGGATGTTAGCCGGACGCTGGTAACGAGAATCGAAGAAAGGAGAATCAATTGGTCTGCCAAACTGGTCAATAATATAGTCAGTTGGGCGTTCCAAGGTTTTTACCATTTCCTCGACATCAAAAATGTATATTCCACCCCCCAATGGGTAGGAAGCATAAAGATATTTATCGTCGTTAGAAAGTGCTAAGTCAGTAGTTAATCCTAGAGGAATGGGTCGCGTAGCAGCAAACAACTGTGGATTATCGCTGAGTGGGTCTTTAATGATACCAATATTGCTACCAGCTTGCACTCCATCGATACTTTCAATACCCGAACCAAAATTACTACCGTTATAACCAGCTACAAACCCATATTTTTTGTCTTTAGTGACAACAACTGACACACCCTCATTGACATCAAAATAGTCATAAATACTACCAAGGTTAAGTTTGGCGTAGCGTGTAGTAGCAGCAAAAAAGATGGAGGGTTCATCATTAGTTATTTCAATAACTCCGTAACCCGTAGCATCGCTTTTACGATTGGTAAAGGTGAGAAAGCGTGGGTCAGCAGTAGTAGACAATCCCTCTGCACCTTCAACATCAATTGCAGCAACCTGCTCGTGCCATAGTCGAAGATTATTTTGGTAGTATTCGGGTTTATCTTTGGGGTCTATATTGACTACCACAATCTTGCTTTTTGCTGTGCCAGAAGCAGGTGCTGTTGCAAACAGTTTGCGACCATCAGTACTAACGACCAACTCACGCAATCCAAGAGGTGCTCCGTAAATTTGTATGTTTTGGATTACCTGATGATAAGTCTTGGAGTTGGGATTGATATCCAGTACATAAATAACTCCCACTCGCCCATCAGCAATGTAAGCATATTGATCTTGGTTATCAACAACAATTGCACGCGCTGAGGCCGCAGTTGGTAACTTGATCGTGTCGATTTCTTCAGTTTCAGGTTTTGTATCTATTTGTTGCAAGAACAATGGGTCAACTAGAGCAATGCGACCAGAATTTTCTAAAGTTACGTAAGCGCGGGAGCCATCCTTGGTGAAAGCAATATCTCGCGGTCTATCTATTACATCATCTGTACCTACGGGAATGCGAGCTATCAGTAGGTCATTGCTGCTTGTAGCTTCAACTACTGCTTCTGGGTTTGTTCCTTGTAGAACAGCCACCTTGTCACTCCAAGGTTGTGCTGCCAAAACATAACCATTGTTAGCCGACAAGCGGATAAGATTGCTGTCGTATTTAACTATTTGAAAATTCGAGGCTTCAGTACCAAAATATTCTTTTTGAGCTCGCGTGATTGAAATTTCGGCGCTTGCCAACGCTATTTTGTTTGAAGACTTGACTCTAACTTCAAACTGATTGTTACCCAAATCTTTTCCGGAAAGAATAGTACCTTGGTAAGTTTGATCGCCAACACGGAAATTAACAATCAAATCTTCAAACCCAGTGCTGGAGTTATTGGCTATAGTGTATGGCACTATAAAGTTGCTGCCTGTTAGAACCAATACTGGCTCTTTTGTATCATCTTCTGTGGTTTCAATTTTCAGTTCTGCCTTTTGTAAAACAGGGGGCGCAGATGGATCGGTTGTAGTTGGTGCAGGTAAATTTAGCCTTGTTTCAAAGGTCGCTACCCCATCTGGGTTGAGTTGTACGTTGGCAGAAGTCACCACCGGTAGCCCAATTGTAGGAACTTGTACAATATCTACTTTAGAGATATCGTAAGAAACTTTAAATGCTGGAATGGAAACAAATAAATCTGGATTCAATAATTGTCCAAAAGCACTATAAGGTTTCAGTAATTCAGTAACTTTCTTCAGAACTTCTGCATCAAGTTGTCCTTGTGATAATGCTGCTCCAACTTCTGCAAGAGTTTTTGCTTTCTCTAAAATGTTTGTGATTTTTTCAACAGTTTCTAGTGGTGCTTTTAATATTTGAAGTACACTGCCAAGTTGTTTGAGGATTTGATTTTTGCTATTGGGGAATGTTGCTAAAGCAATACCGAATCCAATCTTTCCAAGGTCAATATCGGGTGGCGGTGGAATCAGCAAGCCGTAGAAGGCTGGTGGGAATTTATATTCGAGAGTTACCTTGCCCTTGACTAGGCTACCACTACCAGTAACACCTGAGTAAAAAGCTGCATATTCACCAGGTTTGGTAACGCCTGGGAACGGAGGAGATTGAGTGCGAATCATTCCATCAGCAGTAACAACACCTGACTCTTCCAACATCCACATGGGCTGCCAAGTTCCTGTTGCATCAGGCATAGAACCTTTACGCATAAAGTAAACTTCACTACCCACAGGTAAATCAGCAGGTGCAGGAATTGCAATCTGCGCTGGAATCAGGAGAGTATTGTCACCAATATTTAAGTTAAAGCCACCAGCAAACTCAAAACCACCAGGAAGCGGTAATGATAAATCTTCTTTTTGGTCTAAGAGTGTAAAGTCAACCTTGGTATCTTCCGTTAACGCACCTTGTGGTAGCATCAACAGTGAACGGTTTGCACCATCACCAAATTGAATAATTCCGCCATTGATACCAAGTGTAGTCTCACCCAAATGAGGTTTTTCTACGCGTACAGGTACTATTGCTTCTGCTGCGCCGTAAATTACCGTTACGTTGGTTAAACCTTCATTTAAAGCAGTAATTAACCCATCGTCACCTATTTGCAAAATCCCAGGATTGCTGACATAGTAGCGAGTTCCTGCATCTTTATACTTCAGGTCTGGTGATTCTTCTAGTCCATATAAACCAACTAATAATTGTCTTGTTACACCTTGGGTGAGCATGACAGCTTCAGGGTACAAATCCAGACCTTCTTGTTCAGCGATCGCTACGTTCAATTGTGCTTGATTTGTCGGCAACAACTCACCCACCCTAAGCGTCGTTACCGCAGTAATACCATTACGCCCAGCACTCAACACCGACACGCCATCGCTCAAAGGAGTTACCTTACCCGTACTTGTTACCACCGCCACCGCAGAATTATCCGACGCAAACTGCAAATAAGAATACGGCAGAACTACATTCTCTTGATCGGCAAAATCGCCAATCACTACCAATTCAGCACTCTCAAGAGCATTTAAACGCAATCCACGCTTGGCAAAGTCTAAATTCACCAACGGCGCATCGCTAACATTCACAGTTACCGTAGCTGGTGCAGAAGTACTAAAGCCATCATCAGCAATCAACTCAAAACTTGCAGTCCCCGAATAACCAGCAATCGGCAAGAAGCGTGCAGAACGACCATCCGGACTAAACGCCACTGTCCCATTCACAGGATTTACCAAACGATAGAAAATCGGGTCGCCTTCTGGGTCAGTAGCCAATTTATCTATGGCAATGCTGGTATCTAAATCAGTATGAGTCAGCACAGATGTGGAAGTAACCACAGGCGCACGATTCGCTCTAAAGCCATAATTACTACCAATAATCTGCACATCAGTAGCATTAATGACACCATCACGGTTGAAATCGTAAGTAGTATTGTAAACTCCAGAAGCGATCGCTCCCTCTAACAATCCACTATCCACCCCATCAACTCTTCCATCGCGGTTGATATCGCCAGCGACGAAGAGAGTGAGGGAGGGAGGGAGTGAGGGAGTGAGGGAAGTAACTTCGATTAAGTTTAAGCCAGCACGATTAACTGCGAATAGTGCGTAACTACCATTAGCATCGCTGTGTGTAGCAACAGGAGTTAAACCTTGCAGTATAGGTAATGCTCCCTGTACCTCTACAGCCAACAGCACAGTGCCAGTGACAGTAGACCGTAATTCCGAATCCCTGATACTAAACGTATAGCGCGATCTCTCACCCGCAGCTAAACTATCACTGGTTGTCTTGCCAGTAAATTGCGCTGCACTACCTAAATCAGCCAGCACAGGTGAGACTTGCGGTGTGGTTGTAGAATAGGTAATTGCTGATCCTGCGGTTCCCGGTGTTCCTGTTACTAGGGTGAGGAGGGAGGGAGTGAGGGAGGGAGTGAGTGAGGGAGGGAGTGAGGGAGTGGGGGAAGAAGAATAGCCATAGCGGTGTGATTCTCCAGATGCAAGATTACGGGCTGATACCAAATTACCTTGGGCATCATATGTATAAGTTACCAAGCTGCCATCTGGCGCTGTAATCTGCGTCAACCGTCCAGTCGCATCCTTAACAAAACGTACGTCTCGCCAGTAGAACTAGTAATGCCACTATCGCTATAAACAAACCGCGTCCCATTGGCTGCAACTTGCTCAACAACACCACGGCTTGTACTCAGGTAATAAACAGTACCATCTGCCGAGGAGAGTGTATACTCAGCACCATTGAATTCCCCACTCGCAGGATTGTAAGCATGACCAGTCTTGAGGTCATACAGCCGATTTCCAGCCAGAGTTAATACCGCATCCGCCGATTGTAAGGTGTAATTCACTCCAGCATCAGCCACCCAAGCAGGCGTGTAGTAAGTAAGACCAGGAATTGTGTGTTTTTGTGGTGCAAACGTAAACCCAACTCTTTCCCCAGTAGGCAACGTCAGATAAAGTCTTGTGCCGACACGGAAAGGTTCGTATACGCCTAATTGTTCTCTTCCAGTCAATGGTACATTGGTTTGGATATTGGCATCCGTATTAGCCAATTGCCAGCCGTAGCCAAAGCTGCCAATATCCGAGGCATTAAGAGAACTATAGGTACGTACTAAATTTAGAGGAGTGAGGGAACCAGGGAGGGAGTGAGTGAGGGTAGAAGAAAAAGTGATTGATAAATCAGTTTCAGTTCGCACATATGCACTCTTGTTGGTACCACTATTGGCCTCAACCACTACTTGCGTTGAAGAAGTGCGACCACTAATATCAGTTGCCTGCAAGCGCAACTGATAGAAACCATTTTCTAATTTAGTTGGGTCAAACTCAGCCAGAACACCATTTGCTAACTGATTACCACCTGCGATCGCACTCCAGTGATTACTACCAAAATCAGCAACCGACAACACCCAGTTATCCAAATTGCGATCGCTAATACTGCCAATAATGTCAGTTACCTCTGTCAGCTTCGATCCATCTAAACCGGCAACAAATGCAACAACTGGTGCAATAGAGTCTTCTGGATCGCGCACCTTAATTACAGTACTGGTAGTCCCTATGCGACCATCGGCATCTGTAGCTATAACTTCTACAATCGCACGACCAGCAGTAGTGGGAGTGAAACTGAACCGTCCCTGACTATCGATAGTTACGGGGCTACCATCGATAGTTGCGCTCAAACTGGTAATATCAGCTAATCCCTTGGCAACAGCCTGCACCACCACTTTTTGTCCCGGTACAGCAGGGAAACTGGGGGTTAAATCAACAGTTACAGTTGGTGGTTCGGGGGCAAGTGCAACTTGAATTAAGGATGTCTGCGTTACTGTCGCTTCATTATCACTAACAGCAAAAGTAACGCTGTAATCACCCACTTGTCCGGGACTGGGAGACCAGCTAAACTGTCCCGTTGTAGCATCCAGGGTTGCTCCTTCTGGGAGATTATCAACACTATAAGTTAGTGTGGTATTGAAGTCGGGATCGGTGGCGACAAGGTTGAAGGACAAGTTGTTGCCGAGTGCAACAGCACGGTCAGATACAGTCAGAGTAGGAGTGCGATTGACATTGGCGACACGGAGGGTAACATCGCGAGTATCCCTAGCAGCAAAGGGGTCAGTAGCAGCAAACGTCAGGACATATTCTCCTGCCTGTTCGTAGTTAGGTTTCCAGGAGAACTTACCACTTCTGGGGTCTAAGGTAGCGCCAGTCGGCAATGAGGAGACTGCTGAGTAAATTAAAGAGTCAGTGTCAATGTCTCCTGCTGCTAGAGTAAACTCGATGATGGAGTTTTCCTTGCCTGTTTGCACTGGTAGTGGTGCCAATACTGGTGCAATGTTAGTGTTGGTGACATTAATTGAGAAAGTTTGAGAACTACTTCTGTTACCATCGCTGGCAGTTAGGGTAATGTTGTTGTAAGTTCCACCAGAGGTGAAGTTAGGTTTCCAAGTCAGAATACCTTGTACTGGGTCAAGTACTGCCCCGGTTGGCAAATTATTCGCAGTGTAAGTGAGAATATCGCCATCTGCATCCGTAGCAGCCAATTGCAGAGTTAGGGTTTGCCCTTCTGCAACAGAGGAGTTGGTAATTGGTGCCAAGACAGGTGTTGTATTTGAGGTACGGACAACTAGGTTAAACTGTTGCTGACTGCTGAGAATTTCCTCTTGGTTGCCATTGCCACTATCAGTGACTGTAGTTGTGACAGGATATGTATTGATATCAGCAGCAGTTGGTGTCCATTGCAACAAAGCTTGCCCGTAAATTCCTGTTGGCGTCAGAGTTGCACCCACAGGCAAACCGTTGAGATTAAAAGTTAGGTTATCCTGATTGCGATCGCTTGCTTGAATCAGAAATTGTAGTTGTTCACCCACAACTGCAACTTTGTCACCAATTAAAGGCAATTTTGGCGGGTCATTAGGTGCATTAACTGAAACAACAAACGTATATTCATCTTGTTGCACAGCATTGCCACCACCACCATTACCGTTGTCAGTTGCAGTTAGAACAAGGGTGTAATCGCCACTATCTTCAACACCAGGTGTCAAACGCAACTTGCCTGTACCATCACCATTATCGGTAAAGGTGACAAACGAAGGAAGCTCATAACCAGTAGACTCTGGTTTTAGTTGTAGTACCAATGGGTCGCCATCAGCGTCTGTTGCTTGCAATACCAACTCCTGCACTTCGCCCCGGTTGAGGGTAATGTTGGAAAATTCGCTAATTTGCGGCGCACGGTTGGTATTGAAGACAGTAATTGGTACAGTGACTGTAGCTGACTTGTTTGCAGAAGTACCATTACCATCGTCAGTAGCAGTGAAGGTAACGTTGTAAGTACCTGCACTGCTAAATCCTGGTGTCCAGATAAACATCGCCGTTACTGGGTCGAAAGTAGCACCATCTGGCAAACCTGAGACAGTATAAGTAACAGACGGGTCGCTACCTTCAAGGATAGTTAACTGACCATCAGCATTACGGTCTTGCGGCACAAAGCCGGGGTTATCTGGATCAAAAGCAAACGCGCGGAAGCGAACTTGCTGTCCTGACTGTACTTGCCATGTACCGAAGTCGTCAAATACAGGCGCAGCATTGACATTGAGGACGGTTATCTTAGTAGTTTGTGTAGTAAATGATTCACCGTCACTGACCGTAAAGGGAATTTCAAACTCACCTGCTTGGAAGTAGGCTGGTGTCCATTCAAATAATCCTGTGCGCGGATCGAGGGTAGAACCACCAGGGAGGAGGTTGCTATTGTAGGTGAGGCTGGAAGTCGGAAGTTGGAAGTCGGAAGTCGGAAGTGGGGAAATAGAATCGATTATATCTGCGTCGGTGGCTTGTAGTTGAATGCGGACTTTCTCACCTTCTCTAACTATACGGTCAGCAGGACGGATGAGGGTGGGAGCTTGGTTTGTAGGCGCAATCAGGATAGTTGCAGTTTGCGTTACTCTTTCTATACCCTTCGGGTTCGCAGTCACCTGCGGAGGGAAACCCTCCCGCAGTGCTGTCTCACCATCGCTAACGGTGAACTGTACATTTTCATAAGTGCCAGCAGCCTCATAACCAGGAGTCCAAGTCAGGACGCCAGTCTTCGAGTCAAAGGTTGCACCACCGGGTAAGTTGTTAGCCCAGAATGTTAGTTGATTGCGATCGCTATCTGTGGCGTTAAGTTGAATTTGTAAGGGTTTAGCTTCAGCACCTTTAATTAGGAGTGAGGGAGTGAGGGAGTGAGGGAGTGAGGGAGTGGGGGAAGAAACTGTTCCGCCAGTTACAACAGGGGTATTAAATACTGGTAAATGGTTGCCACCTACGACATTTAAACTAAAAGTCTGCGTTGTCTGAGCACCACGCAGGTCGTATACTTGCAAAGTAACATTACTGCTAGCAGGACTACTTTGTGTTGGTGTCCAGGTAATTAAACCATTGCTGTCAACACTCATTCCTAGTGGTGCATCGTACAGCAGATATCCTAGAACAGCACCATCTGGGTCATTTGCCGCAACTTGATAGGTATACTGTTGACCAGAAAAAGCAGTGAGTACTGGATTAGAAGTAATAATTGGGGCTTGGTTCGGATACGGCAGGGCATAAATTCCGGGTGTAAACTCCACCCGCAGCGCATCTGGATCGTAGACGGTGATAGTGCGAACTGTGGTTGATTGACCTCCTTTAAGGACACCTTGAGGTAAATTGTCCCGCAAATCTATCAGGTATGCGCCAGATGCATCGCGTGTTGCACTTGTTGGTACGCCTGTAAAGTACTGGGCTGGGTCAAGCAACAACATCAATGGCAACTGTAAATCCCAATCCGCCTTACTAGTAAGGGTGACATCATAGGAAATAGTCTGGCTAGCGCGGTCAGAACGGGCATTGCTAAATTGGAAGTCTACCAGCGATGAGAAGTCAGAAATTGCTGTGAATTGCTCTTGATAACCGCCAGTAAGTTCTACTCCTGCCGCACTCTTAATAGTTGGAGATACCTGAATTTCATATTCGCCTGGTGTAATAGTGTTAAAGTCTAGCAGAACGGTACGAGTTAATGCATCGTAGCGGACAAACTGTGGTGTTAGCGTACCGCTGCTACTTACCAACTCAAAGTTGGCTGGGTTGAGAACGGAAGCGGTGTCGTTAGCCGCACCAGCGTACATATCAGAGTCAAAGGTGATGCTAATTGTACCTTGGGGCAATGCAACAATCGCATCGGGTGCGGGGTTAGTGGCTTTGACTTGAGGTGCGACAAGGGGACTAAATACATCAATTTGATGGGACTGACTGAGTAAAACGCGACCATCTGCTGTAGTCTCGATATTTTCACCCCTGCTACCACCAGATGCCAACGTTACGTATTGTAACGTCGCCAAGTCAACCATATATATCCGCCCATCCTGCTGCGTTCCTGTCTTAGTATTGTTGTTGGAAACAAACAACAGCCCTTCCAGACGAGTTCCCTTCATGCCAAAGGCGATAGAATCAACAGGACTATCAAAAGAAAGCATCCGTTGGGCTTTGCCTTGCTCATTAAAGCGAACGATGTCCCCACGTTCTGGCCAGGTAGTCGCCCACAGTTTACGATCAGCGTCAAATGCCAAACTGTCTACCCGCAAGTCACTATAATGCGTGAAAGTTTCGGTTTGGGGATTGAAGATTTCAATGCCCTTGCCAGAAGAAACGTAAATTAGTCCCGTTTCTTTTTGGATTGCCAGTGCTTGAGTAATACTATCGCCGTACTGCTTGACAACTTTGCCAGTTTGTAAATCAAGTTGCAGTAAAGGCCCGCCACCTGTAGTTGCCCAAAGAGTATTATTGCTATCCACAGCCATGTCAAAAATGGGCTGGGATAATGTAGCAATGGGAGTACTAGCAGCACCACCATCCTTGTCGAAGCGGTACAATGAACCACGGTTCGCACCACCGCTAGCTAAGACCGAACCATCCTCAAGGATTGTAATTGCCAAAGGAGCGATATTAGCGTGGCTGTTTGGAATGCCTGTAGCGAAAGCAGCAGCAGTGAAGGGACGGAGAACGCTCTTAAATTCAGATGGATTTGTAGTCGGTGCGACGGCAGGAATGCCTTGTTTTGCTTCTAAAAACAGCCCATTCGTAGATGGTTCTGGGTTGGGTGCAGGGGGAGTACCTAAATCAGGTTGAGTAGTCTTTTCAACCATCGGTAATGTACCCAAGTTCACTTGGAAGCCGTCGTTAGGTGTGCTAATACCCAGTCCTGGTTGTTCCCTATTGCCTGCATTATCTGTTGCCAGTGCCAAAAATTCGTAGGTGTGTCCGGCACGACCAGTGTAAACACCAGAAGTTTCAGTAGTCTGCTGCTTCCAAATCCTGTAGGTACTACCATCTTCTGCTACATACACCGTTACGTGCTTCACTCCCGCACCTGCGGCATCATCAGTTGCCGTCCAGTTCACCAAGTAGTCGGAACCACCTGCAACTAAAGGTGTGACAGTTAATACTGTGGTTGGGGCAACACCATCAATGATATTAGTCACCCGTGCCGTATCTATGGGTGCGGCAGTGTTAAAGATGACTCGCGCTTCGGTTGTGATTTCCGTACCAGTAGCACTGCCAGCTAAAGGAAGTACGCTGTAAGTAACAAAACCACTGCCCACCCCATTGGCATTATTGGGTGGCAACAGACCAATATTCGGGTTTTGCATTACCTCCCCGGTATTGGGGTCAATTGCCTGAACGAGCCATGTAGCAGTGTTAGAGATAACATCCAGCCCAGCACTGACTCTGAGGATAAATCCCTTGCTGCGGATAAAGTCAAAGTCACCAGAGAAAGTAGCACGTCCGGCGGGAATGTGAACTTGGATATCGCCCAAACGCAAATCACCCAACTGGAAGTTACGCGGGTCGAGGTCGGAGTCAAGTTTGGTGACAATTCGTACTTCACCAACAGCAGTTGAGGCTGTGGCAGCATTTTCAAAGCGGATGGTGTAGGGTAGTGCCGCACCCAAAGGTACAATATTTTCGGCACCAAAGCCTACCGGGCCTGTTAGGGTAGCAAGGTTGCTTGTTGTTCCGGCTGCATTGAAGAAGCTAGCAAAATTAGGTGGCGGTACGGAAACGCCTTGGGGTAGGTCAACCCTAGCTTCCCCAAAGGGAACGTAAACGTTAAATGATTGAACGTGGGTTTTGCGCGACAGTCCTAAATCAAACTGTTGCGGGTTGGGAGGCAATTCCTGCCCCCTCAAGCTGGGGTTGTGACCGTACCACTTGCGAATTTGTTCAAAGAAACTGACCAGATTGCCATTGGAGATAATTTCATTGCCCGCCGGGCCAAGCAACAGTCCAGTGGCAAGGGTTGCCATTAAGCTAATCACTTGCGGATTTTCACGAATAGGAGGCGCTTCGTCTTCTGGGCGCAACAATCCTGCTTCTTCCAATGCTGCCAAGTAAGCATTAGTCCAAGTGTTGGCATCTGCTGCCAGTACGGTTAAAGCTTGGGATGCAGTTTGGTCTAGTAGGATAGCGTTCCGCAGCAAGAGCGCTTGCTGTGTTTGCTCTTGCACAAATTCATCACGAGTCATTGCTGTCGCCGTTGCCAGGATGTGGAACCTAAAAGCAATAGCGTCGTCGGAAACATCCTCTAAACCTTTGGGGTCTTTTGCGAGTTCCTCTTGCAGTCCTGGGTAAGTTTGAACGTTAAATGTGCGACCGACAAATCCTGCGTTGGGCAAGTCGAGGACGTAACCAGGGGCGATAATTTCACCATTGGTATTGACATCAGAGATGAGGCTAGCCCAAGGTACGTCTTGCAAAACACCCTCTGGATTGCCCCGCAGATTTGAGCTAAATTCCGTGTAGGGGAGATTGAAGACATCTGAGTTTGTTCCCAACTGGGGTGTACCAATAGAGAAATGCACGTAGGGCGTATCGATGTTAGTCAAACTTTGGACAGACACGCCATAGGTGCCAAAATCTCCTGGTGCCAAGACGCTGGGGCCACCCAAACCGACAGTGACATCCGGTTCAATTGCCCGTTCTACCAAATAACGGTAGGGTACAATTGCTTCTCTACCATCTGGGTTGATAACTTTAACATCATAAAGCCCGTGGGGTGCGTTAGTGAGGTCAAAGATGGCAGTGATTTTTGTACTGTCGATGACCTGCGATCTAACTGGAATGTACTCGGCAATTGTGGGTCTGACCAACTTGACAATTGCTTCCGGCTGGAACTGCGCTCCGAAAATGTTGGCAGTAACGTAGCGACTGTCACCACCACGGTCGGCGATTACATCAGTAATACCAAAGGGCAGAACGTCAGCCAGTATGCTGATGGGAGTGTTGTTGCTGGGTTGAGAGTAACCGCGCACCAGTACGTAATAAGTGCCTGATTTGGTCGTAGGAATAACAACAGACTGGTTTGCTCCTAATTCTCCTGTATAAGCAGCGTCATAAACAATACTGGTAGGTGCAGACTGGAAGCGGACAAAAACTTCGTTTGCAGTATCAGTGGCAGACGAAGTGGTGTTTATACGCAGCGTTTGACCTGCTTGGAGGTCAATTTGGAACAGCCGTTCTTGTCCGGTGTTGAGTGTTGTATTTAAAGGTACGCCCAACTGCAATTGCTCGACCGTAACTTCCAGGGTATCGGCAGAAGTAGTGCGGTTATTGGATTCAAAATCAGCTTCGTAAACAGAATTAAAGATATCAGAGCGGACAATAATGCGATATTGACCTGGAGTTGCTGGTGGTAAATTTGCTGTCAGTGTTGAAGTGTAAGAAGCGTCAGTAGCCAGGTTGCCGCTATAGGTGACGCGACCGATGGGACGGTCATTAATATCCCAGATTGCATCTTCTGACAAATAAACTGCATCACTCCACTCTCCGGTTGCTGGATTGTCACCGCGATTGGTGACTTTGAAGCTAATTTGGATAGAGTCGCCAGATTTAGCAGTAGCAGGGATGGTAATTTCGTCTACTTGTAAATCTGCTGGCGGCGGCAGTTGTAAAATTAAGGGTTGGGCGCTGGGTTTAGCGTTATTGCCTTCGTTATTGCCTTCAAAGACCTGACCCCGGACATTGTTTTGAGGTGCATCGGTAATTACAAAGACGTAGTAAGGGCCAGTTAGGTCAACAGGCAGTGTCAGGGTCTTGTTAACGGTGTAGCTGCTAAGTGCTTTCAAACCATCAGTATGTTCAAAGTATCCCAAATAGCGGTCTGCTTGCAAATCTAGGAATTCGTCGCGCGAGAGGTAAATTAAATCTCTCCACTTGCTTTGGCGAATAGGTGTGTCGCCTGCACCATTGTTTGTTACCGTGTATTCCAGATTGAAGGTTTGCCCAGTTGTAGCGCGTTCTGGAATTTTAATTGAAGTTACCTGCAAGTCGGCTGCTGGTTGCAAGATGACTTGCAAGGGAGCAAAAGTAATATTGTTGCCTTCATCCTTAAATTCAGGTACGCGAGCAAAGGTCGAGTTGCTATCCAAGCCTAGCTTAGAGTTGCTGCTTGGTTGTTCAGTAATATTAGAGTCTGTAAACAAGAGCAAATAATAGTTGCCTTCAATACCATCAGGCAAAGTAATTTCACCACTGCTCGTGTAGGATTCACCTTGTTTTAAGCCATTACGACGGGCGAATTGTCCCAGTAATGTATCGTTTAAATCTAAAGACTGGTCGCGAGAGAGGTAAACGCGATCGCTCCAGGAAGTTTGTCGGGTATCGCGAGTACCGGTGTTGGTGACAGTCCAGCTAACAGAAATTGTCTGACCGGAGGTGGGTGGTGTTTGAGGTACTACAAGATTGGTAATTTGTAAATCTGGTTCCTTGTAGGTAACCGGGATGATTGCGTTGCCTAAATTATTGCTTGGGTCTTCAAATACTCGATATTCAAAGCTTTGCCGAGAGGAATTGTTATCGCCACTGCTGGGAATTTCACCTCGGAATTTTTGGGTATTGTAGTCGTAGCTGTAATCCGTACTGACGTGAATATAGTACTCGCCATCAATTCCCGCAGGCAGGGTAATATCGTGCTTTTGGGTGTAACTGTCGCCTGTACGGAGTGGTTGTTGGGAACTGTAGGGAACGAATCCGACTTTAGTTGCTCGACTGGGAATAAAGGTGGGGTCGGGGGAAACCCAGATTTCGTCATACCAGTACCGGGTTCCCGACCAAATATCACTACCAACGTTTTGCACCGTCCACTCAACGGTGGTGCCTTCTCCAGAAAAGTTTTGCGGTAAAGTTTTTACATTTGTAACAATTAAGTCGGCGGGAGTGCTGGTAACATTAGTTTCTGCTGAACTTTGGTTGTTGTTGGTATAAGGCCCTTCCCAAACACTGTTGCTATAGTTGTCATAGTTAGTCTGGACGATGATGTATTTACCAGCAGCACCAGGGGTAAGGACGGTATCAAGCTTAGAGGTGTAGGTTTGGTTGACTCCCAAACTACCAGTACGTTCAACTCTGCCTAAGTACCACTGCTTGGCTCCCGGAGCATTAAGTGTGGGGTTGTCAGATAGGTAAACTGAGTCAAACCATCTATTTTCTGAGGTTGAGTTGGCACCTTGATTCTTAACCTCCCAGCTAACGCTAAATGGTTGTCCGCCAACGGCTTGTACTGTTGGTGTTACTGATGTTACGACCAAATCCGGTGGCGGTGTCAGCAGTATTGTAATTGGGCGAGCTTTATAGTTGTTGTTGTCTAGCTCGTTGGGGTCGTCTGGGTTGTTATTAATAGATAATGTATCTTCTAAAACGACGTTGTAGGCATCTGTCCAAGGCGTTATGTACCACTCGCCCGTTACTTGACTGGGGAGAGTGACTTCAACTTCTGTTTCATAGCTAGAGCCAACTTTTAAAGAGCCACTGTGTCCGACGCTGGTTAATAAAATATCTTCGGCTCCTCCCTCTCTATTTGCAGGAGAAGGGCGGTTTTTGTCACGGGTTAACCAGATGGTGTCAGTCCAATTATCGCGATCGCTTTCGCCAATACCCTGGTTGGTGACAGTGTAGCGCACCTTAATTTTGGAACCTTCAAATGCGAGCGTGGGAGCGACGACATCACTGGTAACCAAGTCGGCTGGTGGCAAGGAATTGATATTTAACTCAACGAAGCTAGTATTGTTGGATTCTTGGGGATATTCGTTAACTTGCCCAGCAGCATCAGTTTGGACAATTAGGTATGCTTTACCCCGGAAATATTTGGGAATCACCAAGGTATTAGCTTGGGTGCGGTAACTTTCAAGAGATCCCAAAGCCGCTGCATTACTAAAGCTAAAGTACAAGTCGTCTGAGCTAATTTTGTCATCCAATGACAAGTAAACTCGGTCTTGCCAATTGGGGGTGGTGGTAGCAACAATGCCTTCATTGGCAACAATAAATTCTAGGGAGATTGTACCACCTGCGTTGGCGGTTGTTGGTGCAATAATTTGCTTGACTTGCAGGTCGGGGCGGGGAGCAAGGCTAAGAAGTATGGGGTTGGCTGCTGTAGTGATGTTGTTACCAGTAGCACCATGCTCGTATAGTGAATTGCTGGTGTTAGTTTTGACGACAACTTCGTACAGACCTTGGAGGGTGGAAGGCAAAACAAACTGTTCGGAGCGAGTATAAGATTTGCCAGCCACAAGACCGTTTCCGTAAGTAAAGCTGCCCAGCGAAATTAATTGACCGTTGGCGTTACCCGCTTCTCGGATAAATATACTATCAACCCATGTGCCTGTTGCATCACCCGTGGCAGAGTTTTCCACACTCCAGGATACGTCAATCTTGCTGCCTGATTGTACTGCTGTAGTGGGAGAAGTGACATTAGTTACAACTAAGTCGGGAGGCGGAGTGAGAGTAACTAAGACGGCATTGGAGACGCGGCTGTTGTTGTTGGTGTAAATAAATTCAAACGGCCCGCCTGTGGTAACGACTAGATAATAAGTACCGCTTAAACCGTTGGGGAGGGTGACATCCACAGAACGGTTGTAAGTACCACCAACTGCCAATGCACCTATCTGTTCAAAGCTTCCTAAATTGGCAACTATGTTTTTACCTTCTGGATCGGTTGCTAAGAAAACGCGATCGCTCCAGGAATTAGTATTGGTTGTACCAATGCCATTGTTGGCAACTGTCCAAGAAACCTGCATTTTCTGCCCGCTGCTGGCGTTTGACTGCACTTGTACTTCATCAACAACTAAGTCTGCGTAGGGGATGGGAACAACACTGAAAGTATTATTAGCAACGGCGATATTATTTGCCTCTAAGTTGTTCTCGAAGACAACTCCTGTGGCATCAGTTTGGACGAATAGCTGATATTGTCCTTGGAAACCAGGAGAAAGTCGCAGTTTTTCAGAGCGGGTGTAATTTTCACCTAGATTCAAAGGTTTGAGATTGGAGAAACTAGCCAGCAGGATGTCGTCCCTGTTACCGATTATGCTGTCTGTTGAGGCAATAATCCGGTCAACCCATGTGTTAGTTTGACCAATCCCAGTGCCAAGGTTAGTTACTGTCCAGCCAATCATTACCTGTGCTGGGTCGCCAACGGTCAAGGCAGGTGCAGTGACATTGGAGACAGTTAAATCTGCGTATGGAGCTAGTTCGATATTAATTAAAGAAGCGGCTACGTTATTTTCTTCAGCACCAAGTTCTTTAATTTGCTTGTTGGCATCGGTTACTACGAGTAAATAACGATTGCCACTTACTTCTAAAGGCAAGTTGAGGTCAAGTTGGCTAAGATAACTGTCACCTGATAAGAGTGAGCCATCAAAATGCTCTTCTTTAAGCAATAAATCGCTGGTATCAAATTTATTATCTGTAGATAAATATATGCGGTCAACCCAATTGCCCGTTGCTTCTGCTGAACCTGCGTTGCTTACTGACCATTCTAAGGATACAGTTGTACCAGATGTGGCTGTGATGGGAGATGAGGTAATAGTTGGTATAAGGTCAAGGGAACCTACAGTAACGGCGATCGCTTTGACATTGTTACTCTCGTTTGTTTCGCCTTGGTTGTTGGTACGGTCAGCAACAAACAGCAGGTAACGGTTGCCCGTAGCAGTGTTGGGAACAGTAATCTTTTGGGCAATACTGTAGCTGGCTCCCGGCGCTAATGGCGTCTTTTCTGCTGTCCAGAAGTCAGCAACATAAGTATCTAAGACATCAAAGTTTGCGTCATCGCTCAGGTAAATACTATCGTACCAATCAGCAAAAGCCGAACCACTACCAGAGTTAGTGACTGTCCAAGAAACGTCAATAGTTTCGCCTAGAATAGCGCGATTTGGAGCGGTAGCGTCAGAGACGATTAAGTCTGGAGCGTTAACTGTCAGCTGCAAGGCACGCACGTTGTTGCTTTCGTTACTTTCGCCTTGAGTATTGTTGCGATCGGCAACAAACAACAGGTACTTGTTGCCCCTTGCTGTACCAGGAATGGTGACATTCAGGGTTTGAGTATAGCTAGTACCAGCGCTCAGGGGAGTTTGATCGGCTGCTGATAGGTAGCCTAATTGAATGTCGTTTTCATCTACTGTTGCATCATCCGACAGGTAAACATAATCAGACCAATCTGCTGGAGCTACAATATTCCCCGTGTTGGTAACAGTCCAACCGACCTGAATAGTTTCAAAGGTGCTGGCAGTTTCAGGAGCAGTGGCAGCAGTTAGTTCAATATCCGGCACACCCAGTTCGATGGCGACTGCTTTAAGATTATTATTGTTATCCGTCTCAGATTGGTAATTATCTCGGTCTGCTGCAAATAACAAATACCAAGTTCCCGCTGTTACATTGGGAACCGTTACATTACGACCTACCGTGTAACTAGCTCCTGCCGCCAGTGGAGTCTCGTCTCCTGTCCATAAATTACCGACAAAGGTGTCATTTCCATCCAAGGTCTGGTTTGCTGAGAGGTAAACGTAATCCCACCAATCAGCTAGGGCTGCGCCAGTTCCCTGGTTAGTTACAGTCCAGCTTACCGGAATTGTCGCACTCAAAATGCTGGAGGTAGGAGCCGTGACAGCAGAGACAACCAGATCCGGAGCTTTTATCTCCAAGGCAACAGCACGTACATTATCTGTTTCATTGCTCTCTGCCTGTTGATTGCCGTTATTATCAGTAGCAAATAACAAATACCAGGTTCCAGGGGTGACGGTTGGGATAGTAACATTGCGGTTTTTGGTGTAGCTACCACCAGATACTAGGGGACTTTGATTTGCTGCTGATAAATTGCCTAAGTAAGTATCATTACCATCTAGGGTAGGATTGCTGGAAAGATATACGTAGTCCCACCAATCTGCTAGGGCTGCACCTGTACCCTGATTAGTCATCATCCAAGAGACATTAATGGTTTCGCCCCACGTTGCTGTTGTGGGAGCGTTGGCGTCAGTGACTTGCAGATTGGGTGCCTTCACCTCGAAAGGTATTGCTCTGACGTTATTGTTGTTATCGGTCTCACCTTGGGCATCGTTGGCATCTGCCACAAATAGCAGGTATTTACTCCCAGTTCCCGAATTGGTTGGGATAGTAATGCTCTTGTTGGTTTGTGTATAGCTGCTGTTGCCAGCTAATGGAACATAAGAAGCTGCACTGAAGGTAGCGACAAACTTATCAGTGCCATCTAGGGTAGTATCATCGGAGATATAAATTTGGTCGCTCCATGTAGCAGCAGCCATCACTGCGAGAGTGTTTGCCACTGTCCAAGAAACCTGGATTGTTTCACCCCAGGTAGCTTCCTCAACGGTAGTGCTGGCGCTACTAACAACTAAATCCGGTGCAGTTAGGGTAATTGGAACTGCCCGGACGTTATTAGTTTCGTCTCTTTCACTTTGTTGCTTACCTGCATCGGCGACAAACAGCAAGTATCGATTCCCGGTTGTGGCGTTGGGAATAGTAATGTCGCGGTTAAAGTTGTAGGTAGCATTTACAGCTAGCGGCGTCTTTTCAGCAACACTTTGGGAAGAGACAGCCATATCATTGCTATCCAATGTTTCGTCATCGGACAGGTAAATTGTGTCGTACCAATCCGTTGAAGCTTCTATGTTGCCTTGGTTTAGTACAGTCCAGTTGACTGCGATAGTTTCTCCCAAGACGGCTGTGGTAGGAGCAGTAGCAGCAGTGACTGTTAAGTCTGGGTCGTTATCGCCAATGACAATGGAAATTGCCCTGACATTATTATTTTCATTGGTTTCACCCTGGTTATTATAGATATCTGCTACAAATAACAGGTAGCGACTGCCAATTGGGGTAGTGTTGGGCAATGTTAACAACTGGCTAATGCTATAGTCGTCACCAGTTGGTAAAGGAGTTAAGTTACTCGTCCATACTTCTTTTAGCAGAGTATCTGTACTGGTGTTTAAAGTTGCATCATCTGACAGATAGATGCGGTCGTACCAGTCTGCATTAGCGCTTGCATTTCCTTGGTTCTTAACAGTCCAGCTTACTTCTATCTGCGTGCCAGGATAACTTTTTACTGGCACTGTGGCATCATTGACTACTAAATCAGGGGTTTGAACTGTTATTGGGACGGCACGAACATTGTTAACTTCATTAAGTTCACCTTGGTAGTTGTAACCATCGGCGACAAACAGTAAATACTGATTACCTGTTCTGACTTGAGGAATTGTAATATTACTAGTAAGGTTGTACTGCCCGTTAACTGCCAATGGTGTTTGTGACGACACCCATTCATCTCTTAGTATGGTGTCGCTGGCATCCAAGGTACTGTCATTAGAAATGTAAACAAAATCGTACCAATCTGCTGATGCTGTTAAAATGCCTGTATTTTTAACCGTCCAAGAAACAGATACATTCTGTTGCGTTGATACCACGCTGGGGGCTGTTGCTGCTGTCACCTCTAAGTCGGCATTATCACCTGTGATGATGATGGGAATTGCTTTGACGTTGTTGCTTTCGTTGGTTTCCCGTTGATTGTTATTTCTGTCTGTTACAAATAGCAGGTATCGGTTCCCAGCTTGACCAACTGCGTTGTCGGGTAGCGTCACACTGATTTTATTGACTGTATAAGTACCATCTACAGCCAGTGGGGTTTCTGTAGAGATCCAGCGATAGGAAAGTTCATAATCAGAGTCGTCGTAAACAGCATCATTAGATAAGTAGATCCAGTCATCCCAATCCTGAGAAGTTGTGCTTTCCCCTTGGTTTTTGACTGTATAGGAAAGGGTGAGGGTGGAGCCAGGGGCCACAGTAGTGTCAGAAGCACTAGCATCGGAAACTATTAGGTCAGCAGCTTTAATGTAGATGGGGACTGCCTTGAAGTTATTGTTCTCGTTCGTTTCGCCTTGGTAGTTATCACGATCGGCAACAAACAGCAAATAACGGTTGCCTGCTTTAGCATAAGTGGGAATGGTGATGTTTTGCTGAATGTTATAGCTGGAGAGAGCAGCTAATGGAGTTTTTTCCGAGATCCAACGGTCAGTGACGTATTGATCTGAGCCATCAAAGGTAGTATCGTCAGAGAGATATATGGAGTCATACCAATCCCTCCCAGCGATAACATCCCCAGAGTTGGTAACTGTCCAGGATACTGATACTGTTTCTCCTTGCGTGGCTACAATAGGGGCTGCGGCATCAGATACTACTAAGTCGGGGGCGGTGATGGCGATCTGAGTTGCCCAGACATTGTTAGTTTCGTCAGTTTCGCTTTGAGAATTAGTACTATCTCCTACAAATAGCAGGTAGCGATCGCCTAGTTTAGAATTAGGAATTGTGATATTTCCTGTGCGAACTTCGCTAGCTCCTGCTGCTAAAGGTGAAGAACCACTACGGTAAAAATCTGTAACGTAGGTGTCCGTTGCATCAAATGTTGGGTCATCGGAGAGATAAACAGAGTCATATCGGTCTGATGCCGCCGATACAGCCCCTGCATTTTTCACAGTCCAGGATACTGAAACAGTTTCACCAACTGCTGCTGTTGTGGGAGTGCTGCTGGTGGTAATTGTTAAGTCGGGGACTGTAATGTTAATGGGGATGGCATAGACGTTATTAGTATCACTAGTTTCTGCTTGATAGTTGTTTCTATCAGTAATTACCAGGAGATACCATTTCCCCGATCCAGTCTGATTTGGTAAAGTGAAGCTCTGACTTTTACTGTAAGTTCCTTCTGCTGTCAGGTTACCGCTAGTCCAGAGGTCGCTCATATAGCGGTCTGAACTATCGAAAACGGTATTGTCAGAAAGGTAAACAGAGTCATACCAACCGTTGCTCTGAGTTGGTACGCTCCCCTGGTTTTTCACTGTCCAGTTCACCAAAATTGACGAGCGTTCAGCTGCGGTCGATGGAGCTGTTGCCTCTGTTACAATTAGGTCTGGGTTTGTAATAGTGACGGGCAAAGCGTAGGCATTATTAGTGCGATCGCTTTCAGGTCTGTCTGGATTGGTGACAAACAGCAAGTACTTGTTCCCCAACCCTGTGTTGGTGGGAATTATAATGTTTTTAGCCTGGGTGTAGCTGGCAGTTGCTGCCAGCGGTGCACTACTTCCAACAAAACTAGCCAGACGGGTGTCATTGCTGTCTAGGGTTGTATCATCAGAAAGGTAAATTTGGTCAGCCCAGACACCTTGAGTACTGCTACTACCCAAATTTGTCACTGTCCAGCTGGTGTTGATACTTTGCCCTCTTCCAAAGGTAGCTGGGGCTGTGATGCCACTAATTTGTAGATCAGATTCAAGCGGTGTTAAGCTGGCAGGAGTTAAAATACTGCTGGGAACCACTTGCTTGCTACCACCTACAGGAGTGTAGCTGAGAGTGACACCCGCTTGCTGATCGTACTCAAAATACTCTAAGCGTAAATCGTGCTGTCCTGATGTAAGGTAAATGGTTGCAGAACGTTCTTGAAAATTATGTACTCCGCCGTTGTCAACCACTAACTGATTGTCAATGTAAAGACGAGCGCCATCGTTACTATTAATATAAAAAGTGGTATTCCCCTCAGTAGCAATATTAATCTTGCCAGTCCAGCGTGCTGCAAAATGATTTACCTGGCCTAAATTGGCTCCGAAATCGCCCGAAGTAGAGCCGAAATTAATAGTCTGGTCAACTCTAGTCAGAAGGGGAGCGATCGCATCGTAGTTGGGGAAATTACTAACAGTTCCACCAGGTACGTAGTATTGTCCCAAAAGTCCCGTGCCGCCCACCTCAAGTAGGGCGGGAAGTGTAGCATAATTTCCAGGATTTGGGTTGGTAACGAGTTGAGGTATGTTTTGGTTTTGAACTGGGCTACCCGTTTGCAGCAGCGGCAAATTCAAGTCGGGGTCGCCAATGCTGATGGGAACTACCCGGACATTATTGCCCTCATTTAACTCACCCTGCTGATTACGTCGGTCTGCCACAAATAGCAAATACTTGCTACCCTTGGTGACATTGTTGGGTACTGAAAGCAGTTGCGTTACCGTGTAACTAGTTCCATCTGCTAGTGGGGTCAAATTGCCGATTTGAACATCCTTTAGCAAAATGTCGGTAGCGGTAGAGAGCGTGTTGTCATCAGATAAATACACCGAGTCGTACCAATCAGCAAAGGCACTTTCATTCCCTTTGTTGCTGACTGTCCAGGCGACTTCCATCCGCGCCCCGGCATAAGCTTGGACTGGAGCAGTAGCATTTGTCACTTGCAAGTCTGGCGTTCTTACCTCTATAGGAACAGCATGGACGTTATTCGCCTTAGTGGATTCGCTTTGGTAATTATAACTATCCGCAACAAACAGCAAATACTGACTGCCATTCCTCCCTTGAGGAATTGTAATGTCACGAGACAGAGTGTATTGTCCGTTGACTACCAAAGGTGTTTGCGACGACACCCATTCATCTCTTAGTATGGTGTCGCTGGCATCCAAGGTACTGTCACTAGAAATGTAAACAGAATCGTACCAGTCTGCCGATGCTGTTAAAGCGCCTGTATTTTTAACCGTCCAAGAAACAGATACATTCTGTTGCGTTGATACCACTCTGGGGGCTGTTGCTGCTGTCACCTCCAAGTCAGCATTATCACCTGTGATGATGATGGGAATTGCTTTAACGTTGTTGCTTTCGTTGGTTTCGCTTTGATAGTTGTCCCTATCTGCTATGAAAATCAAGTAACGGCTGCCGGGTTGACCAAGCAGGTTGTTTGGCAAGGTAACAGTAATATCGTTAACCGTATAAGTTCCATCTACTGCAAGTGGGGTTTGTGCGGAAATCCAGCGATGGTAAAGTTGGTAATCAGAATCGTCGTAAACGGTATCGTTGGACAAATATATTCTGTCGTACCAATCCCGTGCGGCCGTTGTCTCACCTTGGTTTTTGACAGTGTAGGAGAGGGTAAGGGTGGAGCCAGGGACGACAGAACTAGCAGAAGTACTGGCATCATCTACTACCAAGTCAGCAGCTTTGATATAAATCGGGACTGCGTTAACGTTGTTATTTTTGTTCGTTTCGCCTTGGTAGTTATCGCGATCGGCAACAAACAGCAAATAACGGTTGCCGGCTTTGGCATCGGTGGGAATGGTAAAGTTATGGGTGGCAGTATAGCTGGTGTTACTAGCTAGGGGGGTCTTGTCACCTGTCCACTTGTAGGAGATGTATTGGTCTGAACCATCTAGGATTTGGTCATCTGAAAGGTAAAAATAGTCATACCAATCGGTATCGGCAGTAACACTCCCCTGGTTTGTTACCTGCCAGTTGACGGTAATTTGCTCACCTAATGCAGCGGTGGTGGGTGCAGAAGCATCAAAGACAATTAGGTCGGGAGCGTTAACTTGAACTGGGATTGCCTTGATGTTGTTAGTTTCGTTGGTTTCGTAATGATTGTTATCTGCATCGGTAACAAATAGCAAGTAACGACTTCCCAAGGCAGTCTTGGGGATAGTAACAGTCTTGGTTAGGGAATAGGTATCTCCTGCGGCAACGGGCGTGCCTGGTGTACCTGAATCAAATCCACCAACCTGCGTATCCGATCCATCTAGAATTTGGTCGTTGGAGAGGTAAATGCGGTCGTACCAGCTGTGGGTTGCCGACACGCTGCCCTGATTGAGTACTGTCCAAGAAACTTCAGCCACGCTGCCTACTGTGACGGCAACAGGTGCAGTTGCTCCTGTTACTACCAAATCCGGTACGGTTATTTCGATGGCAACTGCCCGGACATTGTTGGTTTCACTCTCCTCAAAGAGGTAATTATCGCGGTTAGCAACAAATAGCAAGTACTGTTTTCCTGACCCAATCCGCTCAGGTAGTACCATGTTTGTAGAGGCTGTATAACTGGCACCTGGGGCTAGTGGAATTTTATCACCACTCCAGACATTGCCTATGTACCGGTCTGAGCTATCAAGGATGGTGTTGTCTGACAAGTAAACGTAGTCATACCAATCGTTTCTTGCTACTGCTTCTCCTTGGTTGGTAACAGTCCAAGTCAGGGAAATTATACTGCGTTCTGGAGCGGTGATGGGTGCATTTGTCGCAGTTACTACCAAATCTGGCGCACCAACAGCTGCATTGAGAGTGTACGTTCCTGTAACGCCACTACTGTAACTGGTAGCTCGCACTATATATTTGATGCCATCAACAGGAGTAAACCTTAGCAGTGAGTTATAACCCGAACCAGAATCATCATCGTAGGCGATGATTAGCCCCGTATCTGCATCTATAAGTTGCAGATAGGTGTCAAAGCTTGGAGAAGATAGGTCAAGTGTAACCAATTTACCAATTGTAAAATCGGTCAGTTGGTAATCATCACTGAATCTACCATCGCGAGTAGGGTTGATTACATCACCTGCACTCAGATCACCAGTAACTGTACCATCAATAAGCAGAAATTGTGGGTAAACTTAACTCTACTGCTTCATTTACAGGTTTATCCGCTTGAGTAAAACTTAAATTCTCCTCTATTGGCAGGCGTCGAGTTCCCAGAGGTAATGTTGCATTCATTACCTGGTCGCCATTTAGGTGTTCCAGACCAAGTACGTGCCCGAACTCGTGAGTTATTACCGTCAGCAGGTCTACACGTCCAAAGGCTGGATCGATTTCACTAGCTCGTAACTCGCTTGCCGAAACAATATTACTGAACTCACTATCGTCAGCAGGAGTAGCATCGATAAACCATCCAGTACCCGCAGCATTAGTGTCAATCGTAACGACGTAATCCTCGGTCAAACCCAGTTTATAACCGGGTAAATCTGTAATTAAGAGTTTGACGTTATTGAGAATGTCTTTGTCTGCGTCAGAGATGCCCAAACTTGCCCAACGCGCGATCGCCTCTGTACGGAAAATTTCTAAGATGGGATCTGTTAATTGATGATTAGAAGTCAGGTAACTAGTCTCTGAGGGCACACTCATGGTGCTGATATGAGAGTCAGCCTGCTGCTGGGTTTTGTTTGTTGCCTCTGCATCACTAGAAGATAAAGGGATAAGTGGAAAGCTTAAGGTTTCCACATCATCACTCAAATAGCCAATTAACGGTTCGTTGCCTGAAACTCCTGTTAGGGGATCAAAGTTAGTGGTTGAAGTGCCAATTGAGTTTGGTTCTTTTGACAACAGACCTGGAGTTACAGTGTCGGGTTGCTCTACAAAAGAAGTTGAATATTTAGAAGTATTAATTAATAAGTCTGTGCTGGGAGAACCAACTGGTGCTGTCGAGGGATTTATTGGAGAAATTCCTTTTTCTTGACCTAAGTTAAACGGGTCCACAATTATGGGCGTTGTGAATCCATCATTCGACAACAATGAGTCGGAGGTCGGAAAAATCTCATTCATCCCTGACATATAAACCTCTGATCAAAACAATGAATTTTTAAAGAAAGTAGTTATTTGTTAAAAAATGCTCTTTTTTAGAGCTTGAGAAATCCCGAACACAGAATATTTATAAGTGCGGCAAATGGCAGATAGAGTACTCTGTCCGCCAAAATACCAAAATATTTATAGTCTCGCGATTGAAATACAATTCCCCAGAGATTGTGAATAATGCTATTCACTCTCATTAGCTATTAACTGTTGGCTAATAGCTAATGAGAGTGAATCTGCAATATTTAAGCAGTAGCACTCATCGCAAATAAATCTGGAACTGCTGCGGTATCTGAAACCATATCGGTGCTAGAAGCCATGTTAGCGAGAAACTTGTTATTAATAATGTTAGAGTAAGTAGACAAATCTGTTTGCCAATTGTCAATAGCTTGATGTAAAGTAGTGAGTTTTTCTGCTGTTTCACCAGTCAACTCATAGCTAAAACTACCACTAAACATCACAATCGGAGTGGTTGTTTCGTCTTCTTGCCGTAATGCTGCTTCAGTGACACTTAAGTACAAGGGAGCACGTTTAAATTTATAAACTAAGTTGAGTGAAGCTCGCATCGGTTCTTCGCCCTCTTCTTGCCATGCTCCTGGTGATAGCAGTGTTTCTGACATATACTGCCGAGCTGCATCACCAGAACCAGCAAAGGAGGCGTATCCTCTAGGATTAATGCCTACACCCTCAAATTCCATATTAGGTAAGGCTTGCACGTATTTGCGAGCAATTTCTGGAATTTGAAGCGAATCGATTTTCTTGTCAGCCATCGATTCCATAAACATTACTCGGTTAGGTTCGGCAATAATGGTAATACCATTACTGAAATCCAACCGAGCAAAACTTTGGGTATAAATTGGCGCTCGTGCTAAATTCCAATCTTTGGCAACGATACCGCTGTACTTGAGAAAATCAGGGTTCAAAATAGAGGGTGAATGGTTTTTGGCAGCGATGATAATTATTAAATCTTGAATGATTAATTTTTGGCTCATGATGTTTCTCTATAGAAGGAATTTAGATGTAATTTTTGACGCAGTTTTGCCTAGAAAAGCACAATAGTATACACCGGATAAGTTTGTGACTAGATCCGGTTTATAACTTCACAAATCACAAATATTTAAACTTGCAATTTTGATAGTTAATAGTTCCAGTAAGAGGTAATCGCCTATTATTTAAGGAGTCAGAAGTCAATTCGGAATTCGGAATTCAGAATTCTGCATTCTTCTTCAATTTGTAATCTTCTTTGTGACACAAAACATGAGGAAATACGCTTAAATTTTGCAGATGAAGCAATTTCAGTAAAAAGCGAAGTTCTTTGGATAATTTTTAAATTCTTATTGAAAAAGTAGGGTCAAAATTTAATAAAAGAACTCAGGAGTCAGAGCGGAGCCGGAGACGCTCCGCCTCCGGTCAGAATGGCTCTTGTACGAAGCCGCGGACTCGTCTTGGGGTTTGAATCCCCATCCAATTGATTCTGAATTCTGTAGGCGCGTAGCGACTACTTACAGAAGTCGCTATCGCGCCTACCGCAGGTATTCTGTCTTCTGACTTCTTCTTCAATTTTCTCAAATAGTGGGGGTTTTGTAAGTAATGCGTAAAGCAGGATTCCTTTATTTTCGTTTAGTTAATGCTGTTTCCTTGATTACACAACGGTTGGCTGCTGTAAGTAGCTCTATTAGGGTAAAGTGTGGAGAAAATTTGCATATACAAATCAAACGTAAAAAACAACAATTCAAACAGAAACCAAGCTTGATTTTAGTTGCTTTTGCACTTCTAGCCTCTCTTAGAATAGAGCCATCTCTCCCAATAAAGTAATTTATTTCGCATCATACTAAGTATAGTTACTAGTATATTCTTGCAGGCTACAAGCGATCGCCTTCGGTGGAAGATCGAAACTCCTTTTTTAAGGGAGGAGTTTTGATCCTCAAACACCGTGTTTTTGCATAGGACAAGTGTACTATAAAGTTTGTAAATCTCAAAATAGCAGTAATTCAAAATATGCTACAGGATTAATATCAATTGACTATCATCAAAAATAAACTATGCCAAAAACTTGGAATCTAAAAGTAGACAACTATATTAATGCCAGCCCAGACTGTATGATCGCGACTGCTCACGTAGATACATTTCCCGTTGACTTGCCGGCTGACCTTGCACTACCAATCATCGCATCATATCGAGTATTTCTGGACGAGCAGTATAACTGGATTATCCCTTTCGAGGAATTTGCAGAAAGTTTTCTCCAACATTTGTGGAGTACTTATTACCGTAAATACTTAGTATCGCAAAAAACAGCAGGTAATACAATTGGCAGCAAAATCTGTCGCAATCCAGAGATTTGGGAAAGACTGTATATCTCAGCCCAAAGCTATCTCAATCAGCACTTAATGAAGATAGTGAACTCGACCAAGCGCAAAGAATTGATACTTACTTCTAATTAATATGCCTGAAGATTTGGATTTCCACGTTCAAAAGTTGATAAGGGAAGCAGAGGTGCAGGGGGCAGGGTAGGGCTAATTCATCAGAGAAAAGAGTAGGTCAGGAGCGATAATATCATGTCCGGCTGATTAGTTATAAATCCCGCATTTGTGCAAAAACCTGAAATGAAAACTCTTTCTCCCCCTGCTCCCTGCCCCCTCCCCCTGCCTCAAGATCTCCCCACGACCGTCGCCAAAAGTACTAGGGAAAGGATGACTCTTGGCGATTGTTTTTTTGAGGACAAAGCGGCTAAACTCTGCGTTGTGTATAGATACGCCTTCCTTTTCGCTTTGCTCTTATTTCGGGTGTAGAAAACTTTTCTGCACCCTTACTACAACAGAAACAGAAAAAAATGGAACAATTACAGTTGAAAACTCTTGATGATAGACATCCATCAGAAAAACTTGTAACTCTGGACTTAACCACTCTGGAGCGTCGCAAAGAATCGTTGGAAATTTTACTCTGCCAAAAAGTGCAAAGAGGCGAAGATACTTCTCAATGTATGCAAGCTTTACATTTTTTCAGAGATAAGGCAGTTGAACAACAATTGTACAAACTTCAACTCCAACAAAAAAAAGAACAAGCTACATTTAATTCTTTGCAAAGGGTAGTTGTGACAGCCTTTGCAATTTTGGGACTGATTGCATTCTTCAATGGCGTGTTCAAGGTGAAGGGAGAATTGCAAGCAGCTACTGCACATCAAGAGTTAACTAAAAACAGTGAATAGGGTATGAGGATGAAGAATGAGAGGAGCAGGGCGAAAGAACAGGGTGTTGGGTGTTGGGTATAGTGAAGAATCGTGAATCACGTCTTTCCCTACCCCCCATACCCTTTTTATTAAGCAGCACTCTTGGTGATTTGTAGAGCTTGCCTAGTATGGCGTGTCTTTGTCGAAAGGTAAGCTGTCGGCAGGTTCACAGTTACGCATATCTACTTCCATTTCCTTGCGGCGTTGCACGTATGTTGTGCTGGCAGCAAGTATGAGTTGCATTTGTTCAGAGCCAAAGTTGATGCCTTGCTCTGCATATCGGGCAGACACTGCATTATAATTATCGACCTCAAGTTTCTTACGTCGTTCCATTTCTTCTAACCATCCCTGGCTGATACCACTGCGAAGTGCAGATTCTACATATTCTCTTCGCACAGATCCATCTGGGTTAAACTGTTGTTTTTCTTCTGCTGTGAAGAAATCATATGCAGTGTAGACAGGCCAAGGTTTGGGATCGGTTTCATCTAGATGTTTCCACTTGTCATATTTGATTTTTAGCCTACGAGCATAGTCATCGATTGCTGCATTACTCATTCCTCTGGACAGCATTTGTTCTCTGGCTTGGTATTTTAAACTTCCATCTGGATTAAATTCCTTACCGTGCATATTTATCCAACGTTTAATTCTTGACATATTTAACTCCTGAAAAATTTTCAATACTTAAATCAAACTATGTCTCTTGAATTTAAGCACTTTGATACTCGACTAAATCAATGGATTCATACTGATGGTGATAACAAGAATCCTCAATCAATTTTAACTGAAAAGTTAGATAACACTCTCCTAGAGTTTTTCTTTCCAAATCAGAAATTTTCCTTTGGTCATATAGATGAATATAGTACACTATCAGATTTAAAAAATCATCCGCATGGACATACTCTCTTATTATCCTCTAAAACTCGATTGCTTTATGGGGAACCAGAATGTTTAGAAGTAATTGATTCCTTATGTCCCGATAGAAAAGACCGAGGTGCTTACGGTTCGATTTTTTGGGTAGCTGTAAGAATTCACTTCATGAAGAATTAAATATTTTAGTTATAGATGATTCTAATAGAGAGAATGGAGGATTAATTGACAAAGAAGATGCTTTTAAATTAGTAGGGGATTGCTACGGACAGATTTCAGTTGAGTTATATAATCGATTAACTAACAGAGAAGAACAAAAAGATAAAAGTTATCATGTTATTCAGTATCGATTTGGATGGACACAGACTGATGGAGAAGATACTAAATATCGCTTTGGGAAAGGAACATTAAGACCATATAAGTTAGATATAATCAAATATACAGACTCTAAAAATACGGCAAAAATCGACCTAGTAATTCCCCTATCGAGCTTCAAAGGCACAGACAAAGATAATCCTGCTGGCCCAAGCAAACCTCAAATCAAGCCGGGTTTATACCAACAAAAAATATGGTTAGGCGAAAAGTCCTCTTCAGAACGAGGTCGTACTGCTATATCTCAACTGCTAGCCTCATTTCCCCAAGGCATCAAAGATTTTGCTGAAGAGCTAGAGGCACAAGCTCAGAAATTAGCTCTAGTTCAAAACGATCCTAGAAAATTAGCAGAGCTTTACTGTCACAAGTATGAAAAACGAAAGACTTTTACCCAGGAGCATAAAGCATCGCTTCAACAAGAAATTACAAAGCAAGTTACTAATGGCTCACTGACTAAACAATTAGAGATATTGACTCAGGATGAAGCTGATGAAGAACCCGATCAATCTCAAAAAGACGATTTATTAATGTACAAACTCATTAAAGCTGACTTAATGGGTGGACATAATCAACTTTTAGAAACTGAGAAAGTTAAACAAGAACTGAGTAGATTCGTACAAAACGAGTGGCGAGATATTGCACTTGGGAGAACTTTGACTTTCGACCGAGGAATGATTATTCCATCTAAGAAACTGAAGAACGGAGAAATTTGTGTTCCCTGGTTAGATAATGGAGAAAAAATTCTTAACTTTCGCTCTCCCTTCCTGAATTCTAATGGTTTATGTGTTTCAACCAATAAGCTTGTTGAGGACAGATTAGCACCAGATGGTACAAATCTCAAGGGCATCATTGTAGTTAATGATGAAGACCACAAGCGCCTCAAGGCAAGACTTGAGGCTAATGAAATAGCACCACTAGAAACCGAATCAGAACGTCAGGGGCGAGATTTTGATGGTGGCTGTATCGGCGTAGCATTAGCTAGTTTGTACCCCAACTTGACAGCAGAAGCTGAGTATAGAAACCAAAGAGAAAATGCTTATGCTCCTACAGTTAAATTGAAAAAGCAGTCTTTCTATAAGGAAGATGGAACCCAGCCATCATTTGAAGAAATTGCCATTCACATGAGCGATAGTATCAGCGTTGGGGTGATTAATAATCAGGTAACAGCATTAGAAGCATTAGAATCGGAAATTGAAATCCTTAAAACTTACGGTACTCTTGAACAAAAATCGGAATATTTAGACAAAGTATCAAGCCACTATCAAAGTTTACTTAACGGGGAACAGGGAACGGGCAACGGGGAACAGTTCGTCCGTTCCCTGTTCCCTCTCCCGAAGGGAGTTGAAAAAGAAAATTATCAAAAGCTAAAACCAATTAGGGCAGAGTACAAATCATATATGCAAGAATTTGTAGCTCTAGCTAGTGAGCCTCAAACTCCCGAAACCATCCAGCAAGCGATGGATGTCAATCGCCTTCTTTACCGTGTAATGATTGAAGAGGGGTGTTATCAAAATCAAATAGCGGTAGATTTATTCAAAAGTGCTAAAAAACCCGATATGAATTTAATTCGGGAAAATAGCCGCTATTTGTATCGGGATGTTAATTATATTAAAGATAAAAAATCTAGAACAGCTTACCTCAATACTGGCATTACTCCTACAGGATTTTCACCAGTCGAGTTAATCATCAGCCAAACTAATAAATATTTTCAACAATCGCAACTGGAATCACGCCCAATTGTTCAGTTTCAGGATTTGTTCAACTCAGTAGGATTTACTCCCCAACAACGATTTGCTGCCATAGTTGCCAAACATGAGTTTGACCAAAAGTTCAATGCAGCAGTAGTAATGGAGAGGCGGCGGGAAACGGAACAAGGCCCCTCCGCCCTTGTTCAAACACAGCAAGGAGTGCAAATTGAAATTACCAACCTAACTCGTTACGGGCATCCGGGCATCTGGAAGGCACAGACAATTAATTTGAAGCTAGAAGCAATTGATGAGAAATACCAAACCAAAGAACGTCCTCACAAATTACTAGCGATCGCCCAAATCAATGGTGAAACCGAATCTGGCAAACCCCTATATCGGAAATTGGGGACAGTAAGCCTCCTGAGCATGGAAGATTATAACCTCAAGCCAGGAATGGTTGCTCTTGTCGCAAAAATTGTTGAACTCAAGCCAGAATTGAGTCGAGGGCAAACCAAGCTGATGTTCCAACAAGCTTATGAAATGGCAGAAGCATTTCGAGCCAGCATACCAGAACAAGAAAGATTATCAGCAGCAGCAGCGTGGAATGTCGGTGCGGCTAGACAAGACGAACTGGAGAGTAAACAATCTCAGTCTCAATTCCCCAAAAAGATACCAAACTTTGTATTTGCAGCGTTTGGGGATGAAATCATCTCTAGGCTCAATCAGCTGCAATTTACCCAACTAACATTAGGCACACTGGGCAGCGAAGCGAACAATTTCAAGGATAAAGTTTGGAATCCACAACAGAAATACCCGATCGAGATAAAAGCTTCCCATCACCCTCCAGGGCATGAACGTTATGGTTCACGGTTAATATTTGTGCAAGAAAGCCGCGACGGTGAGTACAAAGAATTCGCCATGCTAGAGCCAAGAACAGGACAATTACCAATTGGCACTAATGCCCAAACCAATATCGTACCAGGGGAAACCTACACCGCGAAGGCTACTATCTCTATGACAGGGAAATCAGCCGTAGAGTTTACGATCCGAGAAATCAAGAAGTTTCAAGGTGCCGGACAAACTTTTAATGGCGAATCGGTGACTTTAGAGATTGGTACAGTCAGCGTCCCAAATCATGCTGTCAAAATTAAACTTGATGATAAAACACTCGGAGAACTGGATGCTGATTCAGTTAAGCAACTTGACTGCTTTAACTATATTAAAGATGGCAATCCCCTCAACCTCAAACTAACCACTATCGCCGACAGTAACGAAAACGCATTTGCGATCGCATCTTTGCCCAACGGCAATTTACTTAAAATCAATAAAATTAATCATTATGACTATCAAGGTCAAATATTCAACGACCAAGAATATAGAAAAGTTAGCCTAGAAGTACCACCATCCAAAATAACAGATGCGGTATTTCTAAACGGGAAGCCGCTAGGAGTGCTGCATTTTAAGAAGGACAAACAAGCATTGAAAGAGTTGGGGTTCTACAATTTGGCAAGCTGACCCCAGTACAAGCAACACTTACCAGCAATTTCTCCACAACAATGGTGGTGAAGATTGACCCAGACACTATCCAATACCCTGAAGTTTGGACGAAAGAAACTCAACCCTTTGGGACACAATTAGTGAGTTCCCAACAGCAGGAGGCAATAGAAAAAACAGCGCCAATCCTGCAAAAAATCAAAGAACGACCCACAATTCTATTTGCTACTCCAGAAGATAAAATGCTGGGGATCGTGCAGATGGCAGTGGATAACCACAAAGTTGAGACTGTAAGCAAATGGTTACTCAAACAAAATATAGCGATCGCATCTGTGCCAGCAGAAGATGTGCCATTAGAAACTCAAAAGGGACTAGCTGTTTTTAACTTGGTAAATTCCTCCATTCCTGAATTGGTGGCTAATGCCATGACTCTTAAGTTTGGGGATGCGATCTCCTCACAAATTCAGTATGAGGATAAAATCAAATCACTGCCTGATAGATCTAAATATTTGATCCCACCAACTTCGCTCTCTTCTCATCCCTACATTACAGAAGATGTGGAGAATCAGCATCCGCCGCCCTTGTCCGTTAATAGTGTTGAAACTCAATCGCTAACTATTGACCACTTGAGAGACTGGTATAGTGCCGCCGACAAATTAGGTAAATCAGAGGACTACAAACAAAGGATTGTGGAAGTAGCCCATCAGTTTAAGTTAGGTGAGCAATTGCCAGATCAAGCATTGGCAGCAATGAATCAAGACACAGAAGAATTTAACTCTATTAGCCGACTAACTCAAATTGCTCAAAGAGTAGGTATGGTTTGGGGAGAAGTTAAACAGGATGGTTTTACCCAACTTAAAGGTAAAGTTTACGATCTAACCTTTAACACCCAGCAGAAAGATTTGATAATTGCTCATAAAAATGGAGAGGTTGTTTTGGACGTACAATCAGGTCAAGTACAAACTAATCGAGTCACACCTGAATTAATACAAGCTTTTGAGCGAGCTAATAGCGAACTCGACAAAGTTTTAGCCAAGACCAAGAGGGACACGGGATGGAAATTTGATATGCAAGCACAATCGGCTCACCCCACCAGGGGTATTGTCCGCAGGCACATTAATTCTCTTGAGTTAACTGTGCCTGTAACTGAATAACTCGCTCTACAGTTAACCCTGTTACTCGCACAATTGCTTCAGTTGCCATCCCCTCGCGCAGTAAATTTAGTGCAATTTCTTCTCTTGTTTTTTGGGCAGCTTTTTGTTCCCAACTAGTTACAATTTCCATGATTTCCTCCCGCTCAGTTAACCCCATTGTATCGATAGTCGCTTGGAAAGCTTGCTCTTCGATCACATCCAGCTGCAAATACGTATCAACGAACCCCGAAATTAGTTGCATCCGTGCTGGATCTAATTTTAACGTTGCCAGCAATCGCAAACATTCCGCCTTTACCTGGGGACGTTCCTCCTTGGGAATATTCATCTTTGCCATCAATGCTGCGGCCACCGGATTTGGCTGCGTGAGAAAATCTCGCCAACTTAAACGGTTCAATTGAATGGCAGCAAATTGAAATTCCAGTACGTTTAAATCGGGAAACGTAACGCGATAATTTTGAGGTTCAAGGCGCTTTGGTTCATCAAACGAGAAAATCACAACTGGGTAAATCGGTAAATCATATTTTTCATGTAAGCGAGCAAAATACTTAAACATCCGCCTCGCAAATGCTGTTTTAGTGTACGACTGATTTTCAACGTGAATTAAAAAATAAGTTTCCTGCTGCTGATAACGTACCTGCACCAGTAAATCAATTTCCTTCTTCTCTCCAGAGGTGACATCAGTGAAGACTTCTTGGGGTAAAAATTGAATGGAATCACGGTCGATTTGGCTGACTACTTGAGGCAAGAATAAATCAAGAAACTCAATAAAAAACGTAGATAGCAATTCTTTGAAGAGGCGGTCATGGTCAATCATACCCTTTCCTTGACTTTCTGTCTTCATCCCTGGCAACTCTAATGATTGTACTGAAGAAGTGTCCTACACCTTATGGCTGAAGATGAAGGTGCATTTACCTAGCCGAAAAAATAAGCCACTCTTGTAGGTAGAGTGGCTCAAATTTTCAACCGAGAATTTTGATCGCAGCAGCCAGAATTGATGCAGCTTTCTCGGTAGCTGGAATGAATACCCGCTTGCGCCATTGAATAATTTCAGTGAAACATCCCTTCGCCACAAGTCGAGCGGCTAACGGCAAAGCATCAACCAACTCTATTCGAGGTTCGCCAGCAATGTAAGAACGTCGCAAGGTTACACCCCCTGGTAGTTGTTGGGAGTACCCTTCGTTCAGTACTAAAGTTACTAGTTCTGCTGGACTCAATAACTTATTCTTGAGTCCGAGTTGTTCAGCCACAGATTGAATATCTACTGCATTCACCACTCGACCGAGTATCTTTTGACCATCCGAAGTTTGTAGCCGAAAGACTCGACTGCTGTGCTGTGGCAAGATTTTCCAAATGGGCAATAAAATACCAGTGACTAAATGAAGGTAATCGGTAGTAAACTTGGGTAAGCCGTCTACTTCAGTAGACCACGCCGCAATAAACGCATCAGCCGAAACTTGCCGCCAAGTAGACAACTCCAGTTGTTCAACTGTCACGCGAGTTTCTATTTGGGAGAGCGAAAAATTTCGGGGGAGATGGGCAAGAATTAACCAAGGAGTTGAAATATTAATCATCCCAAAGTCCTTGAAATTTGGTAGATGCAAGTTCGGTGTAACGAACGCTATGCTGAATATTTTTATGCCCCAAGTAACTCTGAATTGTTCGGGTATCAATGCCTCGATTCGCCAAATAATAACCAGTTCCATGCCGCAGCATATGAGCATGAACTCTTAAAGGTAAACCAGCTAATTCACCAGCCCGCTCAACAATGCCGGCGATCGTATCATGTGCCAACGGGCTACGTCGAGAAGACTGGAAAATGTAGGGACTAACAGGATAATCTCGTTGCAGCTGACGGAGAGAACGAATCTCCAGCCCGGAAAGTGGTTGAACCGAGGGCGTACCTTTTTTGACTCGCCTCACGTAAATTGTACCACCGTTCCAATCTATTTGCTCCCAGCGCAGAGATGCCACCTCTGCCACTCGCAATCCGTGGCGGTAGATCAACAAAATTAAGGTTGAGTCTCGATGAGCGTGGCGACCCTTTGATTTTCTGATTGCTGACCGCATCAACTCAACTTCTTCTGGTAACAAATACTCCCTAGTCCTGACTGAGGAGTATTTGCGAGAGTTAGGCGATTGACGCTCTTGTTTTTCTGTTTTACCAACTTTTGGTAGTTGGACGGGCTGCTTGACCATGACCCAAACTCCTAAAAAGCTTGGGGTATACAAGCTGATTTTACCAACTTAAACACGAAAGTTGGTAAGCAAAAAGACATAAAAACCAAGCCAGTATTCTACAGAAATCTGTGCTAATGAAGTAATTTTAATTACCTTTATATTGTGTATTTTAAAGCATAATGCTTTAGCGTATTGCCAGTTCGCTATCAACTCTAAATCCGGGATACCATTGCTGGAATTTGCTAACCCACTCATCATTTAAAACTTTAGTTCGGACTTGGATTAGGAGATGACAACATCCAGGAGTCCACCGCATTTGTTGTTTTTTAACGAATCGTTTGCTAATCACTTGATTGACGGTAGATTCTACAAACGAGCTAGAAATACGTTCAGAGTTCCGGTAGCGTTCGCCATAATTTGGAATATACTGACCATTATTTGAGACGTAGGTTTCAAATTCCTCTAAATAGTCAGAGAGTTTTTCTGCCTCTAAGCTTGGTTCAGTATCATAATCATCTGAAGCTAATGCACAGGCACTATCAATTAAATCTTCAATTTTTGATAATGCTTTAAATACATTCCCATGCCACAAATACCACTTTAAAGAGGTCAAATCTTTTTGGATGGATTCGCTCGAAATACCTATTTCTACATCTTCTTTAGTGATACCTTTGGCAATTTGTTTCATCACAGTTATCCGCATTGTGATGTGAAACCAATTGAGTATATGTTCTGCATTAGGGTTAAGATAATACTGTAGGTCACGAATACTTTCTTCACCATCTGATAAAAATGTGACCTGTTGGTTCATTTGCATCCCTTGAGATTTTAGCACCTCAAATATACGGCGTTGCGGTTTGGTATCGTAACAATAAACCATGCCAAAACGCTTGGATGTACCGTCAGCTTTTATACTCTTGCCTGCAATAACCTGAAACTGACCTGCTGTTTTAGTTTTTCTGTTATAGAAACGAACATATCCTCCATCCATACCTACTACCAATGGTAAATCAGGTCTGGGAAGCCTATCCCAATCTCTCTGGCAACCCTCAAATAATATTCCGGCTTCTTCCGGTAATTCCGATTCCAAACGCTGACCAAGTGAGTGTAGATTGTTCCGTATAGATGTAGCGTTTATTTCTCCTTCTATTGGTAGTAATTCTTGTAATAATTTGCTAGACAGTCCATAGGACATTAGGGATGCAAATTTTGATTCTAGGTAGAGCAATTCGGGTGATGTACGCTCTTTTAGTAGGTTTGCTACTGGGTTAAAACTACGAGTTGTTTGCTCAGTACAAGCACAGTTAAATAATCGCCCTACTTGCAGTTTTAACTTACCAAAAGGTGTTCTATGTGGATTGTTCGTTTATCTTTATGCAATAACTTCTTGCCACAATGTGAGCATAATTCCTGCTGTTTTTGATATTCTGTAATTTGTTGATTAACTATGCTGCTTTGTGTCTGAAGCAATAATTCTTTGCCTTGAGATAGGGTAAGTCCTAAGTTTTCCGGTTGTACGATTACCCTTTTCAATTTGTAAAATTTCTTGAATTAATTGGGTTTCTCCTGATTCTGATTCAACAACTACTTGGATTTTAAATTTCACATTATCCCCTTGAACAATTACATCAACTCCCTGACTCCAGTAGCGTATTGTAGTAGATGTTGGTTGACTTTCTGACGGTCGAAGCGGTTTTGATAAACCAATAGCCAAGTTAGTAGTTTGCTGGCTTCTTCTCTGTCCATGTCAATCTTCTTGTTCTCCAACATTGAAGCAAAACGCTCTAATACATCCCAAATAAAAAACTCTTCTCTTGCTTTCATGAAGCCCCAAGGGCCGCCATAGTTCTCTGGGGGACAAACACCTTTACCGTCAGTGCAGATTGGGTAAGTTTGGTTTGAATCTGGAGTAAGTATTGCTTCTACTCTGATTTGATGCCGCCACCAATAACGCCATGCACCCACTAATGGGCAGATACTGAAGTCATATTCGTATAAAAACTTTTCTTTCTCTCTCAAACCAAGGGACGAGAGTTTTACTTCACAGGCGCGTTCGCGTAGCGGCTGCTTTGCAGCATCGCTAAAAATGGTTCCACCTGGTTGGGTAATCCCATAATACTTACCGTGGATGATGAAATGGTGCAGTTAAGCTCATCCCCCGACTGAAGTCTGGGGGATGAAAGCGGGCCGAAGTGAATTGGGAATTGGGCATTGGCCAATGCATGAATGCCCCTTGCCCCAAGACGACGGACGACGATTCTGAGCGCCCCTTAAAGGAACGGGCTTCCCCGTCGTCTTTTGGTGAATATCTTCCCACCCCATTGCTAGCTGGATCGTGTAATGTAAATCTTCTATTGTGCTGTCGCTACTAACTTTTACCCGTCGCCAAATCATTGGGCTAATGCCCAACAGCACTACCTTTAACTGATATATGACTCTTTCAGCCGGATCAATCATTGAGTCATCTTACCGCGTCGTGTCCCTCATCTCCCCCGAAATTTTTCGCTCTCCATGATAAGGTCGTGTTCCGCAAAGTTTTGAACGCAGACTAGAGTTCATGTCATTAATTTTGATGACTATGAGATCCCCGACTTTTTCAAAAAGTTGGGGATCTGACTCACGTTAATTTCTCAGAACTAATGACACAGACCATTTACTCCTCCGATTGATTTACCAACAACGCCACAGGAAACTTTTGTAAAATCTCCCGCACCCAGAGAGTATCTTCACCTTGCACTTGTTGCCCTGTAATCGCATCTTGCCAGACAGGAGAAGAATCGGCAGGGGGAACAATCCGGGTTTCTTGCCAAATCTGTTCGCCGAGAGGATATTCTCCTTCTTTGACGAGAGAGGTGAAGAAACGGGGAGCGATCGCTAGGATTTTTTTATCTCCCAATTCCCTGGCAAATCCGACAACATGACTTTTTAAGCTACCAGCAACAGTTAATTTGGAGTATGCTCCTCGCTGGAACACCTCTAAATGTTGCCGACGGGCTTGTAAAACTTGATAAGTTAGGAACATTTTAATTCGTCCATCTTCTGGATTTTGTAGCAGTTCTGTAATTAAACCTGGCAAGTCTGTCTCAATTTTGCTTTTAATATCCTGAAGATATTCTTGTCGTGCTTGATAGTCTACCGGACGGCGGTTATCTGGATCTACTAAGCTTAAATCCCAAAGTTCTGTTCCTTGATAAGTGTCTGGAACTCCAGGGCTGGTAAGTCTCAGTAACGTTTGAGAAAGGGAATTAAATACACCGTAGTATTGAATTTTGCGCTGAAAGGGACGAAAGGCTTCCAAAAAGGGATTATTTTCAGGTTCTTTTAATACCTGTTCTGCAAACTGAGTAAAGGTATTTTCATAATCTGTGTCGGGTTTGAGCCAGGCAGTATGAACTTTTGCTTCGCGAATGGCTTTAATAATGTACTGTTGCATCCGCTCTACAAACTGGGGGTACTCTTCATCCTTGAAAGGAAAAGCACCTATAAGGCTTTGGTAGAATAAATACTCATCATTGGGTGTTGGTACATCTCGTCCGCCAACAGAAATCTTCTGTGGAGCATTAATTTCGCGCCACTGTTTCAAATTGCTCTCCCATTCCTGGGGAATTTCTGATAGTACATTAATCCTGGCTCTGACATCTTCTCCCCGCTTGGTATCATGGGTGGAGGTTGTATTCATTGCATGAGGCCAAGCAGCGAAACGGTTTTGATTGAAAGTATGAAAGTCTTCTAAAGAAATGCCAAAATGAGCGGGATGGGAACCTACTTCATTCAATGACAGCAGCCTGTTATACACATACATAACAGTATCTTCGACACCTTTTGCCATCAATGGCCCTGTCATTTGCTGCAACCGCATGACAAAACGCAACCATTGCTGCTTGTCTTCTTCTTTCAAAGACTCATCAAAATCTAAATGCAGAAACTTCTCGATAAAATTTAACTCATTCAGAAAGTTAGGGATATTTTGTTTTGCACGATCCAGAACTTGCTGAATATATTCCTTATCAGTTTTGCTAGCGCCAGTACTGCTGATATAGGTACGATATATTGGGAAAACTGCCAAAATTTCCACTAAAGCAGCTTTTAAGCCATACATGGTGAAGTCACTAGCATAGCGATAGCGTCCGGAAATCTGTTTGAGTAGGTGGGCTAAATTATCAATGTCTCCTGCTAAATCTTTGTTAATAATTAATCTCTTTTTCTGGTCAATCAAATCTTCACAGAAAACTTGTTTTCTAATAAACCTATGATAAATATCATCAAATTCCTGTTCGGCTGATTGTAAACAGAAAATTCCATTAACTTGGTTAAGAAAGTCATATCCTGTTGTTCCCTGAATCGGCCAAGTTATAGGTAATTCTTCTTTAGGTTCTAGAATTTTTTCTACTACTAAATAAACTTCAGGAGCGTGTTCTCGAAGTAGATTAAGGTATTTTGCAGGGTCATACAGTCCGTCAATATGGTCAATTCTTAATCCATTAAATTTTTCCTCTTTAACTAATTCCAAAATTAACGCATGGGTATTGTCGAAAACTTGTTCTTCTTCAATACGAAGACAAATTAGTTCATTAACTGTAAAAAAGCGTCTGTAATTCAGTTCTTCGTTACCCACTTTCCAATAAGAAAGCCTATAAAATTGGTCAGACAGTAAATTTTCTAGAAGATTGAAGCTTTCAGCTTTACCTGCTTCTCCATTAAAAACACGGATATTTTCTTCAATAAATTCTTTCACTTCTGAGCTATCATTCCAGAGTTCCCATAACATCCGTTTAATGATAGAAATCTGGTCGTATCGCTCTCTACCCTCCTCTCCAGATGGAGTATATTTCAACATATAGAGAACACTTAAAAGTTTCATGAAACATGGGTGATCTCTACCTATTTTTTCCCGCAAACGTCCAAGGTCGTAAGTTAAAACTTGGTAATAAGATTCTACTTTGATAGGAAATTTTAACGAGTAGTAATTAATCGTAATGCCATTTTGATCATATTGTAGTTGTAACTCCCCGCTTTCTAAACAATCTCCACAAAATTTACCTAAAAAAGGTGCTAGTACTTTGCCCCGATTTTCTTCGTAGTGATGGTTCCAAGTAATATCGAAGAAATCTCGATACTGTGAATCAGAACCGTTTTCTAGAACATCTACGAGCATTTGGTTTTGACTGTCAAACGCCATGTGATTGGGTACAATATCTTGCACCCATCCGATATTAAGTTGGTTGAGTTCCTCAATCAGTTCTTCAAATTTTTCTTTTCCACCCAATTCGGGGCTAATTTCGTTATAATTCACGGTATCGTAGCCGTGAGTGCTGCCTTTTCTAGCTGTAAGAATGGGAGATGCGTAGATATGAGAAATTCCCAACTCTGCCAGGAAGGAAGCGATCGCTTTAGCGTTGGCAAAACCAAATTCGGGAGTGAACTGGATTCGATAGGTTGCAATGGGTATCTGCATCATGGGTATAGGGGATAGGGGATAGGGGACAGGTTACAGGGGACAGGGGATCGGTTTCAAGCTAGAAAGTTCTGGTTTTGAACTTGAAGTTTCTCCCTCCAAACTCAAATTTTCCAATTTCATTAAAATTTTTTATCTTCTCTTCCTTCTGCCTCCTGACTTGAAAGAGGGTGTAGGGGAAAGAATCCTCTTTCATACTTGGTGGTGTACGAAGTTCATAGGGACTGCCTTCTGCCTTCTAGTAATTACTGTAAACAATAACGCTTTCAGGATTTAATACTAGTGTTTGTTGTTCCTCAGTAGAAATTTGCTCCGGTAACTGGGAACCACTGCCTCCCCAGGTGGGTTCAGCAGAGTCGAGTGTTTTTTCCCAAATTCCGGAAGGTAGATTTGCTGTAATCTTTACCACTTCTTGACTAAAGTTAAACCAACACATAACTTGACTATTCTCACACCAACGCCGCAAAGATAAAACTTTCTCTGGTTCTATTACCAAAGCTTCTAAGTTGTTGCGATCTAAGTTAGTCAAGGCGGGAATTTCTCTTCTTAGTTGGAATAATTTTTGGTAAAACAACCATAGCGCTCGATTTTTACCTTCGTGGCGCATCTGCCAATTGAGACACGATCGCTCTAATGTCTCTACGGCTTGCGGATCTGGTGGTTCTTGTCCGCTAGCATCAAAAAAAGCAGAAAATTCCGCTTTTCTGCCTTCTCGTACTCCTTTAATGATGTTAGGGTCGCTGTGGCTGACAAAATAGAGGAAAGGTGCTGTCTCGCCGTATTCTTCTCCCATAAACAACATGGGAACGTAAGGAGAAAGGAGAACTGCTGCTGCTGTTAATTTGAGTGCTTCAAAGGAAATGAGTGAGGAGAGGCGATCGCCTAGCATCCGATTTCCGACTTGATCGTGATTTTGCGAACAAACTACAAACTGACTGGCAAGGCAACCGCTCGTATCGTTACCGTGATAGCGTCGGCGATGGGGGGAATAGTCCCAAGTATAAACAAAGGCGTGGCGATAAGCTTTTGCTAATTGTTCTAAACTGCCAAAGTCTTGGTAATATCCAATATTTTCTCCTGTGACGACTGTATGCAAAGCATGGTGAAAATCATCGCTCCACTGAGCATCTATCCCATAACCACCTACTGTTTGAGGACGGATAATACGGGTATCGTTGAGATCGCTTTCTGCAATTAGATAGCGTTTGCGTTCTTGCTGCTGTGAAAGTTGGGCGACTGCGTCAGCCATTTCTGCCAAAATATGTTGAGCACCAAAGTCATAGATGGCGTGGATGGCATCCAAACGCAAAGCATCAAGATGAAAGTTTTCTAGCCAGTAGAGAACATTCTGGACAAAGTAGTATCTGACACCATCACTGTAAGCTGTGTCAAAATTAATCGCACTACCCCAAGGTGTTTTGTAGTGATCGGTAAAGTAAGTACCAAATCCCCAAAGATAATTGCCTTCCGGGCCAAGATGGTTGTAAACTACATCCAAAATCACTGCCATGCCTTGTTGATGGCAGACATTCACTAGTTGCTTCAAACCATTGACGCCACCGTAGGAATCTTGCACTGCATAAGGAAAAGTGCCGTCGTAGCCCCAGTTGCGTTCTCCTGGAAACTGGGCAACAGGCATTATTTCAATTGCGTTTACGCCTAACTCTAATAGTTCAGATATCCGGGGAATTACTGCCTCAAAGGAACCTTCTTGAGTAAAAGTTCCAACGTGTAACTCGTAGATGACCATTTGTTCTAGGGGTATTCCCTGCCATTGGTCATCATTCCATTTGAAAGCGTTGTGGTCAATTACTTGGGATGGGCCGTGAACTCCTTGGGGTTGAGAATGGGAAGCGGGATCGGCTCGGTCGGTTAAACCTTCAAGTTGATAAAAGTAAAGAGTATTTGGATCGATATTGCTAACTGTACCATGCCAGTAGCCTCGTTCGTCCTTTTTTAGGGGAATAAATTTTTCCTCTGGAGCAACTAGGTGAACTGCAACTTCACCTACTAAAGGCGCCCAGAGAGTAAAGTTGCAAGTGCGATCGCCTAAATATTGAGAACCGATATGCATGATTAGGGGACAGGGAATAGGGGACAGGGAATAGGGGCTAGGGGCTAGGGGCTAGGGGCTAGAAAATATATTTAAATTCCTAGTCCCTAGTCCCTAATCCCCAGTACCTAGTTAGTCTTCTTCATGACGGGAAATTCTTCCCATTTTTTGCAGCACGACGAGCGATCGCGCATCTACTTCTACGGGTTTATCGTCAATGTAGCGTTTGCCACGTTGGACAAAGCGCGGTTTAGTGGTGTCGATAATGGTGAGCCACTCCCAGTCTTGTAGTCCTTTGGGAATGTGAAATTCCAGCATTTCGTAATGGCCGTTGAAGAACAACAGGAAACTATCATCGATGATACGTTCACCTCGCGGCCCTGGTGTGGCTATTTCCTCGCCGTTAAGGAAAATGCAGATCGCTTTGCTATAGCCAACATTCCACTGTTCTTCTGTCATTTCGCCGCCATCGGGGTTGAACCAAGCTATGTCATTGACGCCGGAACCGTGAATAGCTCGTCCTTGGAACCATTTACGCCTGCGGAAAACTGGATGTCTGCGCCGAAAGTCAATTAACTGACGGGTGAAATCTAACAATGCTTCATTTTCTTCTTGCAAGTCCCAATTTAACCAGGAAATTTCATTATCTTGGCAGTAGGGGTTGTTGTTGCCGCCTTGCGATCGCCCCATTTCATCTCCCATTACCAGCATGGGTACTCCTTGGGAAAGAAACATCGTCGCTAAAAAGTTTCGCAGTTGCTTTCTACGCAAACGCAGTACTTGGGGATCGTCTGTCTCACCTTCTGCACCACAGTTCCAAGAACGGTTGTGGCTTTCTCCGTCTCGGTTATCTTCCCCGTTGGCTTCGTTGTGCTTGTCGTTGTAGCTAACTAAATCATAGAGAGTAAATCCATCGTGGGCAGTAATAAAGTTGACGCTGGCACTGGGATTACGTCCATTAAATTGATATAAGTCAGAACTGCCTGTAAACCGATAGGCAAATTCTGCCATGCGGCTATCTTCTCCACGCCAGAAGTCCCGTACTGTGTCTCGATATTTACCGTTCCATTCTGACCATAACAAAGGAAATTCGCCTACTTGATAGCCACCTTCACCCACATCCCAAGGCTCGGCAATTAATTTTACATCTGCTAAGACCGGATCTTGGTGAATAATATCAAAGAAAGCGGCAAGGCGATCAACTGCGTAAAGTTCTCGTGCTAATGCCGATGCTAAATCGAAACGGAAACCATCAACATGGCACTCTAACACCCAGTAGCGCAGACTATCCATAATTAATTTCAGCACTTGGGGATGACGGACGTTAAGAGAATTACCACACCCTGTAAAATCCATGTAATAACGGCAATTTCCGTCTACTAGCCGATAATAAGCAGCATTATCAATACCACGTAGAGATAAGGTTGGCCCCATATGGTTGCCCTCACCTGTATGGTTATAGACCACATCCAGGATCACCTCAATGCCTGCTCTATGCAGTGCTTTGACCATTTGCTTAAACTCTTTCACCTGCTGCCCAACAGAGCCACTAGCACTGTAACCAGAATAGGGAGCCAGATAACAAAGAGAGTCATAACCCCAGTAATTTTTCAAACCCTTATCTGCTAAGTGACCGGGATATGCAAGAAAATGATGGATAGGCATCAATTCTACCGCAGTCACACCCAATGACTGAAGGTGAGAAATCGCTGCTGGATGTGCTAAACCAGCGTAAGTTCCCCGTAGTCTCGGAGGAATCTCGTTGTGAAGCCTGGTAATCCCTTTGACATGAGTTTCGTAGATTACCGTTTCATGCCAAGGAATTTGTAACAGATCATCTCCTTCCCAATCAAAGGACTGATCTACGACAACAGATTTGGGAACTAAATGGGCGTCATCGAGGTCAGAAAAACTTAAGTCTTCATTCGGATCGTTCCAGCGATAACCGAAGATTTCTTCGCCAAAGCGAACATCACCGTCAATCGCCTTGGCGTATGGGTCGATGAGCAGTTTGTGGGGGTTAAAACGATGTCCTTCTTCTGGAGCAAAAGGGCCATGTACCCGAAAACCGTAGCGCTGCCCTGGGCCGAGCGCGGGAACATAACCATGCCACGTAAAGTTGGTTTTTTCTTTCAGTTCCAATCGAGTTTCTCGGCCTTTTTGGTCGAACAGACACAACTCTACTCCTGTCGCGTTTTCCGAGAACAGAGCAAAGTTTGTACCCTTGCCATCCCAGTTTGCTCCTAAAGGATATGGCTTGCCAGGCCATAGTGAGAGGTACATATAGTTAGGCTCCTATTGCAGACTTCTAAGGCAGCAGAACTCTACTAAAACGAATTGAGTTTGCAAGTTTTCTCCTCAGCTATTCGCTATTTTGAGAAAAAATGTGCAAAGCGCAATACGCAGTAGCTAAAGCCAGTATTTTAAATACTATTGCAATAGCAAGATTTTGTAACTCACCCACTGGGTGGAAGTTCTAATTACTCACTTTGTATTTGCATCTACCATCTGGTATGTTTTGCCGAAGTTTTTCCAGAGGCAGAAAAACAGGATCAAAAGATGCAGGGACGCGGGGAAAAAAAATAAGGGAACACGAAGAAGAATTATTGTTACAGATCTACTCCCCGACTCTGTTTGATTTTGACTGGCTTTTGTGTCATAGCAGCCAAATTTCTCTTACTTTAGAAAAGTCTCTAGCCAATTTGTAGTCTAGAGACTCTATTCAGATGTTAACGTTGTTCTATTTGAGAAAATACTGCTTTTAGGTTTTCCTTGTCTTGTTCTACAAGTAAGAGTCTGATGTAAATTATTTAAGCGATCGCTTATACAAAATAAGGTATTCATAGGCAATCTTTACGAGTTATTACAAATCACTGAATCCTAAAATGTATTCTCTTTGACGTTTGGATAATCTATGCGAAATTCTCAGCAATTCATCTCTAGGTAATGCAAATTTACTAAATCTTGTTATGGGTTGTCTAGAAGTATAGGCAAAAGTCATTGAAAATCGGTCTGCTTCTACAGGCGGCTTGGCACGATGAAAAACATTGCAGGTATCACTAAAAATAACTGTGCCACAACTTCCTAGACATGGTTTCCAATCTGACATAGGTACAGATTGTTCTATGAGTTGATCTGGAATAAAACCACCACTATATCTAATATTTTGACGTAACAATGAAGTTGATGATTTGCAGATATATTCAAACGGCCCGCCATTTATACTCACATCATTCAGATAGACTATGATTTTGATCATCTTATAGTCTTCTACATCTAGATGCCATTGCCTTACATCTGTGAGTTTACCATTGGCAATTTCTCTACGAAAATCCACTCCATGATAAAACACTGGCAGACCAATGTAGTTTTCAACAATATTAATTAATCTTTCTTCTAGTCCCCAAAGAAAAATTTCTGGATACTGCATACATATAGATGCAGGCAGAGTAAATGAACATTGATTATTTGTAGAAAATGCTTGAAATTCTGGTACGAGCTTTTTGGCACTAACAATTAGCGAAGATGTAGAGCTTATTCCTAAGTTTTGTAAAGAAGTAATAAAAACTCCTTTACGATGCAGAGATTCTATCAGATTTTCGTCTTCTGGGTAAACTTTAGGTAGATAATCAACATATTTTTTAATTTCTTGTTTGTGAGCATACTCAAATGCAAGTTTTAGGACAGGTAATTGTAAAAAGTTTCTCTTAATTTTATAAGGTATACGTTTGAGCTTTTCTAGAGTTGTCATTGATGTTTATCTTGCTAGTACGTGTGTTGTAGTTTTCTGCATTCTGCAGATAAGCAAAAAGACTGATGGTATTTTTTACTTATTACACCACTAGTCTTTGAGAATACATTACAAGATATTATGTTATTTGTAAAAACATCGACTAAAAGCAAGCTAAGACGGTGTTAAAAGACTGTTTATAAGTAAAATTTACATTATTTTCATCAAAACAATATGATTTTAAAGCTCATGTAATGATATCTTGAAAAATGTGCTTACTTGGCTAATACATTTTTTGACAATTAACTTTTCTTATCAAGGTAAACTTTAGAACTTTCAAATATATTTGCTGGAAAGACTGAATAAAAAGCACTCACAAAATACTGGTACAAAAAAACACAACGATTCTATAAAAATTTACATTGCTTTTTGTTATATTTAGCGGTAAAAACCTTGTCCTGAGATTGCTAATTTCTAGCTTTTTAGGTGCTTCAAGGAGAATTTCTTAGACTGACTTTAGTTTGATATGAAGTAAAAAAGATTTGACATTGCTAAATTAGATTTTCAATTTAGATGTAGAGGTGCGAAATTGCCCTGTAGAAACGCTTACAGCATATTTGCCTATATAAAATCTTACAAGCTCAACTAAGGACAAATAAAAACTCCCGCTAAGATTGCGCTATAGCGGGAGGAATTGACAAGAAACTATTACATTACTTAGTGTGTTGTAGTAGCTCTAAAATCCGTTGGAGAGGAATTTCTACCAAAGTTAAACGATTTTTGAGTTCGTAGTCTAACTCTAGAATCGCTTTTTCTAATAGGAAGGCATCTAACAGTACTTGCAACTCCGATGGATGCTTTGGTAAAAAGGCAGCATGATCTGAAGTTGTAAGGTAAGACTTTAAAAAGGCTGCACTAGACCAACAGAAGAAAAATTGCTCCCAATGCTCCATTGTCGGTAAATCATCAGGACGAAGTATACCGCTTTCTTTTTCGTTACGCAGAGCAATGCGGCTGGCATAGTAAAAAGATTCCAACATCGAGGCAACATCACGCAAGGGCGATCGCTTGATGCGGCGTTCACTCAAGGGACGTTTTGGATCGCCTTCAAAGTCAATGATGATAAAGTCTTTGCCTGTGAACAGCACTTCTTCTAGAGAATAATTGCCGTGACAGCGAATCCGCATGGCAGTAATTTTTTGATTCAAAATCTGCTGAAAGCGCCCTAACAATAACTCTCGCTGGTTTAGTACCATTTTTGCGAGAGGTTGGACATCAGCAGGTAATTGCACCAAAAGTTTGTTCAATCGTAGCAACGTCTGCCCTGCCTGATTGCGCATATATTGATAGATTGAGCGCTGATAGAAAGAGGAAAAAGGCTCAGGTGCAAACTGGTTATCATCCATATCGGATGCCAAGCCCATGTGCATTTCGGCAGTACGTTGTCCTAATAATTCGGCACTGCGCAGATAATTCCCCATGAATTCTTGCGCCATTTCCGGGATCGGAACATCTAATGCTGCTTGTAGCAAGGAAGGAGGAAGCTCAATATCATTGATATCTACGTGTTTTGGCAGTACTTGCTCAAAAAAGTCACGTAAGTTGTCTAAAGTGTACGACCAAGCATCGCTACTTTCGGGGATGTATGTTCGTAATATAGCCAATGTTATAGGTTCAACCCCTTTACTACGATACTCTAAGGCTCCAACCACGGGAGCAAGATTTTCTAGTTGGGGTATGCCTTTTTTGGCTGAAGTCTTGGTAAGAAAACGCCCAAGTTCTAAATCAGGGTTGATGCCCGTCTCAACTTTTCGGAAAAGTTTGCAGAAGAGGCGATCGCCATAAATAATGCCTGTGTTGGTATGCTCTCCTTTCAATAAATGTGGTTCTAGGTTAACTTCGCTTTCATTGTCGGTAACGTTACTCAAAATTTCTGGAAAATCCTTTGTTTTGGTTGCTACCAATTCGCCCATCATTCCTTTGTAAATGCGGTTATGGGTGATCGCATCTAAGGGAATATTCAGAAAATCTTTGTCTGCTAGAGCAGCAAATAGCACTCCTGCTTCATTTTTTCCCTGAATATAAATCTGGGCTACTATCTGTTCGGTGTTAGTGCGGAAGCGATCACCACCCATACCATCTGCTTCATAAGCCAAAGTCAGGACATAAGTTTGGGGATCGCCTTCTGTAAAGTCCAATTGCACCAAGACAATATAAGCTTCAGTGCCTTGAGAGGAGATGGGAATCGCTTCTGTAATATGGGCAGATTGAATTACTCGTGTTTTACTATCAAACCAAGCACAACTACACAAAAAATCTGGCAGTGTTGCTTCTAGTGCTGTTCTGGCTTCACCTTTGACAAAAACATTTTGCCACCTGCCACTCACTACTAGTTTTGGTATCTGGTTGGGATTTCTAATTGTGCAGGCAACGCTACTCGGCTGTAATTGCAGGGTAAACCAGTAGAATGAGTGTGGCCCCAAACAAAGGAAGTAAGGAGACTCGCCAATAGCAGGGAAAGCTGTTCTACCAAAAATTTCTACAGGAACCAAACCATTAAAAGCAGATAGATCCAGTTCCACAGTTTGGACAAAGCGTGACAGGTTTGCTATTACTAAAATGTGTTCGCCGTCATAGGTGCGGGTAAAAGCAAGTACTTTGCGGTTTTCTGGATACAAGAACTCAAAAGTACCACGTCCAAAGGCTTGATAACGTCCCCTAATCGCAATCAACCGTTTCATCCACCACCAAAGAGAATTCGGGTTTTCTCTTTGTGCTTCCACATTAATCGCCTCGAAGTGGTATTCCGGGTCTAGAATAATTGGTAAAAACAGCTTTTGGGGATTTGCACTACTAAAACCTCCATTTCTGTCAGGACTCCACTGCATAGGAGTACGCACACCGTTGCGATCGCCCAAATAAATATTGTCCCCCATACCAATTTCATCGCCGTAGTAGAGTACAGGAGTTCCTGGCAAGGACATTAATAAAGCATTCATCAACTCGATTCGGCGACGGCTATTACCCATCAAAGGCGCAAGACGGCGACGGATACCCAAATTGATCCGGGCTTGGGGGTCTTGGGCGTAGACTTTATACATATAGTCCCGGTCTTCATCGCTGACCATTTCTAGAGTCAGTTCATCGTGGTTGCGTAAAAATAATGCCCACTGACAATTATCAGGAATACGCGGCGTCTGCTGTAAAATATCAATGATGGGGAAACTGTCCTCCATGTGTACTGCCATATACAAACGTGGCATCAAGGGGAAATGAAAATCCATGTGACATTCGTCCCCTTCCCCGTAATATTCCACAGCATCTTCAGGCCATTGGTTGGCTTCCGCCAACAACATCCGGTTAGGAAACTTTTCATCTGCGTGCTGCCGCAGTCTCTTTAAAAATGCGTGGGTTTCTGGTAAATTTTCACAGTTAGTTCCCTCACGTTCGTAAAGATATGGCACTGCATCTAAGCGCAGCCCATCAACGCCCATCTCCAACCAGAAATCCACCACATCAAATAACGCTTGCTGTAGTTCTGGATTCTCAAAGTTCAAATCTGGCTGGTGAGAATAGAAGCGATGCCAGTAATATGCTTTAGCAATAGGATCCCACGACCAATTTGAGGTTTCAAAGTCTTTGAAGATAATTCGTGCTTCCTGGTATTTCTCAGGTGTATCGCTCCAAACGTAAAAATCTCTTTCCTTACTCCCCGCAGGTGCGCGGCGAGCGCGTTGAAACCAAGGGTGCTGGTCGGAGGTATGGTTGATGATCAACTCAATAATGACACGAATGCCCCGCTCATGGGCTGCACTTAAAAAAGCTTCAAAGTCTTCCAGATTACCATAGATGGGGTTGACACTAGTATAGTCAGCAATGTCATAGCCATCATCGCGCAGTGGCGAAGGGAAAAAAGGCAACACCCAAATTGCCGTTACTCCCAAATCTTGTAGATAATCTAATTTTTCTGTTAAACCACGAAAGTCGCCTATGCCATCACCATCACTATCAGCAAAAGCACGTACAGGCACTTCGTAAATGACCGCATCTTTAAACCAAAGTGGATCGTCTTTTAATAATGGATGTTGCATAGTCTATGCTGCTTATTTCCCTCAGTTATTGTAATCATCAGACTTGCTTAGTGTTGTTTAAAATTTTTTGAGCAAAAAATTTTGTCCGATGTGCTTATATGGTTTCAGCACATAATAACCACAAGTAGTCATCCAAACCTTCTCTCTTAAGAGGGGCAAGAATAGCAACGGTATTTTGTAAACATAAAGAAAATGCTTTTCAGTAATGTCTCATGAGTTTTTCAAGAGCAAGTGGAATTTTGTTACACCCAACTTCTTTACCAAGCCAATTTGGAATTGGAGATTTAGGTAAATCGGCCTATGAATTTGTAGATTTTTTAGATAGGAGTGGACAAAAACTCTGGCAAATACTGCCTTTGGGGCCTACAGGCTACGAACACTCGCCATATATCATGAATTTTAGTACTTTCGCTGGCAATCCCCTGTTAATTAGTCTTGAGGAGTTGGTAAAAGAAAATTTACTATCCAAGGAGGAATTGACAAATTTACCAGAAAGTGAATCTCAAAATCCTCAGCGAGTTAATTTTGATGCGGTAATTCCTCACAAAACGAAATTTCTCCGCCTCGCGTTTGAGCGTTTTCAGCAAACTTTGAGTAAACAACCAAACGCAGAGTTTGAGCAATTTTGTCGGGAGATGTCGGCTTGGCTCGATGATTACGTGTTATTTATGGCACTACTGGAAGCTAATGGTGGTAAAGCTTGGAGTGACTGGGAAAGTACTCTTGCCCGCCGCGAACCCAGTGCTTTGCAAGCTGCAACTGAGAAATTTCAGGAAGAAATTTTCTACCACAAGTTCCTACAATTTAAATTCTTCCAGCAGTGGTCAAAACTGCGTACTTACGCCAATGACAAAAATATTAAAATAGTTGGCGATATCTCTATTTATGTCTGCCATAACAGTGCAGATGTGTGGGCAACTCCAGATATTTTTCAACTCGATCCACAGACTTTAGCACCTGCCTATATAGCCGGAGTTCCGCCAGACTATTTCAGTGCCACTGGACAGTTGTGGGGAAATCCGGTTTACGATTGGGATAAGTTGCAGCAAACTAACTTTGCTTGGTGGATTGAGCGGTTTCGGGCTACCTTACAATATGTAGACATTGTTAGAATTGACCATTTTCGGGGTTTTGAAGCTTACTGGCGAGTACCTGCGGGGGAAGAAACAGCCATTAATGGCGAGTGGATTAAAGCACCAGGAGTGGAATTTTTTGAAACTCTCGGTGAGACTTTGGGTAGTTTACCTGTAATGGCAGAAGATTTGGGAATTATTACACCAGAAGTCGAAGAATTACGCGATCGCTTTGATTTTCCAGGTATGCGGATTTTACAATTTGCTTTTAGCGGTGATTCTGACAATGCTTACCTGCTACACAATTACGTCAAAAATTGTGTAGTTTACCCAGGTACTCACGATAACGATACTGCGATCGGTTGGTGGCAGCAGGCAACACCACAAGAAAGGCAGATGGTTTCAAAATACTTTGGTTACGCTTCGCCGGAAGAAATTAAAGAAATCAATTGGCTATTCATCCGCACGGCTTTAGCTTCGGTTGCAGATTTGGCAATTATTCCACTCCAAGATATTTTGGGTTTGGATGGTAGTGGCAGGATGAATGATCCAAGTGTGAATGCAGGTAACTGGCGTTGGCGTTACAGCAGTTCTCAACAGTTAACTACAGAATTAAGTCAGCGATTGTTGGAGATGACACAGCTTTACAGTCGTTGAGTTTTTGTTACTTCAGAGAACACCAGAAAATAGATTATTCCATCTTGTGGGATGCCCGTCCTTATTTTTTGGGTTGTACGCTACATTAACTCATGCACTACACTTTTAGTTTAGTTTTTGAATTATGCGATCGCTCTCACGCTGCTGTCTGTAATCGTATCCTACGGTGTACACACAAATGATTTAATCACCCCCCCAAATCCCATTTTTTCTCTTTCCCAGGCTAGAGCCTGGGAAACCATGGTTGAGGCTCTGCCTGCAAAGGAGGCGGAGCCTTCCAATTTTCATCACCATGCAGAACATGGTAATGAGAAAAATAGACTTGTGTATACACGGTAGGTAATCGTATCGCAGTACTGAAAAAGTACCGGAGCATAAATCTTAAGAAAATATTAAATATTACGAAATTTTGCTAATTCGATGGAAATCTAAATATAAGCTTAAATTTCGTTATCAAACGGGGTCAGCTTTTATAAAGACCCTGAATATAAAAACCCTGTGGATTTAGCGTCAGTCTCACCGCAAATGAGTTTGGCGCTATTTTTCAAAAAAGCTATAGATATGACTCATCTACTCAATCCACCACTGTCCAACGATTCTCATTACATCCTCTGTTACTTTGTCAACAACACTAGCCAGGTTCAAATTGCTCGCATCTCCAATATTCCAGGCTGGTTTTTTGAGCGTGTTGTGTTTCCAGGGCAACGGCTAATGTTTAAAGCACCACCAAATGCTTGTCTGGAAATTTATACAGGAGAGATGGTGAGTTCTCTTTTATGCGATCGCATCGATTGTAGGCAACTGCAAGTTCTAAGCTTGACATCGGTTGGGGGTTGTTGCTAAATGACCTTTATGCAAGTTGTTTCCCAGTTCTTGGCTTACAGATTCCCTTTTTGGGGTGTTTGTCATTTAAGCTTTGTTCCGGAAACAAAAACAATTTACGTCTACTGCCAGACTCCTGGTAGAAGAGCAGCAATACTGAAGGATGCGAAAGCAATAGCTGATTTAGATATCGGCGTTGACAAGTTTATTGTTATTCATCCAGGCTATTCTTACATTATTATTCCCCACATTCCGCCTCAAAGACGTTGAAGTTGCTCGTGTTAGGATAGTTAACATTAATCATTAAATTATTATTTACGTCTGATGTATTTTATACATCAACTACAAATAGACACAGATAATTTATCTACGTGCATCTATGTTATCTGTGGCGTTATCACTTAAAGATTGGATTTTGCAATCTATCTACTTTTCTGTTCAAATCCCCAACTTTTTATAAAAGTCGGATATATAACTGCTCATAATTTACGTGGCTAGAGGCTATATTAGAAAGTTAATATTAAGTAGGGAGGTAAAAAAGGTCAGATGTTCTGCCCACCGAACTTCAGAGCCTCCTGGAGCGAGGAGCTAACGCACTTCGGCGGTAGACGCAAAGCGGCTTCTGTTAAATAGCCGCCGCTCTGAGTTCTCGTTTTATTACCGTTGTGTTACGGCTATGTAGAGATTTGAGCTTTTAAGAGAGTCAGATTAGCCGTAACGCACCAATAAATGCAGTGTGTTAAAGCAGCGCTTAACGCACCCCACAATTTAAGGTTTACTACAACCGCTCATAATTTGCGTGGCTGATTAGATTTACTGCGACTCAAGGTAAGTTCAGCTAGTTCACATTAGACGTAATTTTGCTTTATTGAGTGTTGTCTAGTTCAAACGCTAGATCCTAGACTACTGTTCCATCTGGAATTGTGGCATTTTTTAAGATTACAATGATGCCGCTCTTAATATAAAAGCCTCGCTCAGACTGATCTGCTTCTTCAATTTGTTGTTTGTTAATTAGTTCTACATTACTACCGATACGTGCATTTTTATCAACGATCACACGACGAATGATGGTATTTGCTCCAATACCAATAGGTACGCTCTCCGGCTTTGTATGTGTTTGATAGTAATCTGCACCCATGATTAAAGTGTCTTCAATTGTGCAGCCTGCCTCAATTTGCGTGCGAATGCCCAAAACAGAGTGATAAATCTGGCTATCTTTGATGATGCAACCTTCCCCAATCATAGAATCGGTGATTTGGCAATTCTGAATTTTGCTTGGGGGTAGCGATCGCCCTCTAGTGTAAATGGGTGCTTTTTCATCGTAGAAACTGAATGGTGGTTGTGGGTGCTTAGTCAGTGCCAGATTTGCCTCATAAAATGCTTCAATCGTGCCAATATCCTCCCAGTAGCCATCAAATAAATAAGCCTGAATGTTGTGAGTAGTTGCAGCTGCTGGAATGATTTCTTTACCAAAATCAGTTTGAGTAGGAAATTTCTCCAATAAATCTACTAACACCTCTGGCTTAAAAACATAAATCCCCATCGAGGCTATATAAGGCTTTTGTCTGGCTCCTTCTGGAGTTAATCCTAGTAGAGTTGTGTCAACACGCATTGACTGCAATGCTTCACCTTTGGGTTTTTCGCTAAAGCTGAGAATTCTACCAGCACGATCCATCTTCATTAAGCCAAAGGCAGAGGCGTGCTTTTCATCCATTGGCACAACAGCGATCGTTATATCAGCGTTGGTTTCCCGGTGACGCTGTATAAATTTGCTGTAATCCATGCGATATAGGTGATCTCCTGAGAGAATTAGATATTCGCTAGTATCCCATTCTTGGAATAGCGAGAGATATTGACGTACGGCATCGGCTGTTCCTTGAAACCAATTAGAACTTTGTGGAGTTTGTTGAGCAGCTAAAACCTCCACAAATCCTTCATAAAAGCCAGAAAAGTTGTAGGCATGGGAAAGGTGACGATTGAGAGATGCTGAATTAAACTGTGTTAGCACATAAATTTTATAGATTTCGGAATTAATGCAGTTACTAACAGGAATATCAATAAGGCGATATTTTCCTGCTAGAGGAACAGCAGGTTTGGCGCGGAGCTTAGTTAAAGGATAAAGTCGGGTACCAGCACCTCCACCAAGAATTATTGCAAGTACTTTTTTCACAGCAACCTCTTTGCTAGTTCTTATTCTTCCGAAATCGGCTAATTCAGTTTTTGCCTCAATCGTCCTATAGTATTCAATAGTTTGAGCGGATGAGAGTACACTCATCGACTTTGAACCATCGTCTCTTACCACGTCGCATTTTTACTAAAACACGACCAGGTTTCCACCAAGTAGAAGGAATAACAATACCGTTACTCCCATTGGGGAGTTGGACGAGTGTACCTGGAATGATAGTCATAGAAACTTGTGAAAAATTAGAGATTTTGAGAAGAAATTAAAAAACTATTCTTGGAAATCCATGTTTATTTCTTGCCAATTCAGAAAAATTCCACGGGTATGAATACTCGCAAAAGTCTTGATTGGAAGTGCAGATAGCAGAATATTAAGGAAATCTAAAGAATGATAAAAGTTTAGCTAATCTTTATGTTTGTTTTAATTATTTAAATATTTATTTACATATTTCAAGTAATTACTTCAGAAAATGTTACATTTTCTTAACATTACAGTGTAAGTATTTAGTGTTTATACCATTTTGTAAAAAAATATTATTATTTTCTCCTCAGTCCAGGATGCTAAATTTGAGTTGGTCGCTTGGGTAAAGTGACAGTTACCTTTGTCCCTTGCTCCTGGTGACTTTCTAACCTCAGTTCACCGCCATGTAACTCGACACAAGCTTTGACAATGGATAATCCTAAGCCTGTTGCGGGAATTTTTTCAAAGTTACTACCATGACTAACAGATGCCAACAAGTTTTGTTGATCTTCGATTGGTATACCAATTCCCTCGTCTTTGACTTCAAAAACAATATAGGAATCGGCTCCCATTAAGTGAACTTCAATGTTTCCACCTTCCGGGGAATATTTAATGGCATTGGCTAATAGGTTAGCGATAATTGGGCGCAATAATTTCTGATCACCCCAAAAGCCTCTTGTATTCCCTGTAATTTTGAAAGTTAATTGGTGGCGATCGCTAATTTTTCTTCGGTGTTCTTCAACAATGTCACAGAAGAATTGCAATAATTCAAATGGCAACGGTGTAAAACTTACTTTGCCAAATTCAAGCTTCTCAATCACCAGCAGGTTATCTACTAGTTGACTCATTTGTCTGGCTTTGTCTTCAATCAACTCCAAGAAATGCTGATTTCTCGACTCATCCAACTTTTGATGATGTTGCAAAAGCGTTGATGCGGCTGCCAGAATAGATGCTAAGAAAGTTCGATATTCACAAGAAACAGTTGTGACAAACTGGGATTTAAAAGCGTTGAGTTGCTTTTGATTCTCCAAATCTACAAGTGCTTTAGTAAATCTTTCTGCTTGATGAATAGTACTCGCTAGATGCTCTACTAATTCATTGAGAATGTCTATTTCATCTGGTTGCCACTGCCGCTTGTCTAAACTCTGAGAAGCAACTAACAAGCCCCACAATTTAGTAAAAGTTTCCTCAGAGTCATTCAATAAAATGGGAACGAGTAGATATGTTTTTTTGGGAACTTTCTTATGAGTGTGAGCAACCAATCTTGAAGCTTGAATATTATTTTCTATGTTTGCTTGGAATTCCTCAACAAAAGCCGTGAATTTTTCAAGTGGATCACGGGAAATGCTAAAGCCAGCCTCACATAGTTTTTTGAGATTGAATGGAGCGGATTTGGTTGTGAAGTTGTGATCTGAATTGGAAATGACTTGGTAGATTGTGACCTGATCGCACTCTAACAGTCGCTGTACTTCTTGGGCAGTTGTCTGTAATATTTGTTCTAAGTTGAATGATTGACGAATACGCAAAGCGATCGTTGCAGCCAATTGCTGTTGTTTTTGCATCTTGCTGAACTGGTTTTGCAGGTGTGACTTTTGGATCGCATTACGAACAGTCAGTTGCAGCACATCCGGTTGCAGATGTTGTTTTACCAAGTAATCTTGAGCGCCCAGTTTCATTGCTTGTACAGCAACCCGCTCATCACCTTGTCCAGTTAACATGATCACAGGAAGCTTGACTTCTAAATGTTGTTGCTTTAGTTCATCTAGAAACTCAAGTCCGCTCATATCCGGCAGACAAAAGTCAAGTAGAATAGCATCACAGTGTTTTTTTTGGCAAAGCTCAAGTCCTACCTCTGCTGAGGCAGCTTCCAAAATTTGGTAAGACTGATGAGGATCGCTTAGAAGGTACTCGCGATAAATTTCTCGATCCTCTGCACAATCATCGGCAATCAGGAGTGTCCAAATATTTGACATGAAGCAAACAGGAGAAATCTCCTTGATTCAATAAAGTCACAGATTGCAAATTATAAATAAAATTGACGTGCAAAAATTTTTTTGATACTTCCTAATCATATCAAAATTTTCTCAGGATAAACGCGAGATTTCCTGTCTTTACAAGGTTTCACAAGATGAGGGGAGCGTTCGCTGCCTCCCCCAAAAAACTCTCTTTGAATGCGACTACCGTACAGTGTCGAGAAAGCACTCTGTTCATTGAGCCGAATTAGAGATTGGTGGAATATTAACTTCCAACCAGTACTCCACAAACGCTTGAACTGTTTTCTCTAGTTCATTAGAGTCTACTGGTTTAATCAGATAGCCATTGGCTCCCTTTTGATAACAAAATTCAATGTCTTTGGGATTTGAGGAAGTTGTAAAGACGACGATTGGAATTTCTCTTAAATTCCGATCTTGCTTAAGTTGCTCTAGCACATCACGCCCATCAGTACCCGGTAAATTTAGGTCGAGCAAGATTACAGAGGGGCGTGGCAAACTATCTTGATTACCATAATCCCCTTCTTGATAAAGGAAATCTAAAACTTTATCTCCATTAGTACAGCGATAAATAGGATTTTGTACTTCCATCTGCTGCATTAGTAACTGCAACACCTCAAAATCCTCATCACTATCCTCAGCGATTAATAGTGGCTCGCACTGCTTGGTTGCCATTGGGATCATTTAAAGTTTGATATTATTTCATATGATTTTACAATAATTTACATTATTTAACTTATCTTAATTATGCGAGACTAAAGTAAAAAGTTGAGCCAACGTCTACGGTAGACTCCACCCAAATTCGTCCGCCATGACGTTCAATAATTTTTTTGGTAATTGTCAGCCCTGCTCCTGTACCACCACCGTATAGGTGTTGTTCGTGCAACCGCTTGAACAACCGGAAGATAATGTCAAGATGTCGTTCTCGAATGCCGATGCCGTTATCTTTGACGTAGAAAGTAATTGGGAATTGGGAGGATTGTTGGTTAACTTTTTGAGATTTTCCAGTACCCAGCACCCAATCGCCAGTCCCTTCTTCGCCCAAGTAGCCAATTTCAATCCATTGCTCTGCCTTATTGTTATACTTGAGAGCATTGCTGAGAAGGTTAGTGAAAACTTCACTAATGAGGACAGGATCGCAATTAACTACAGGTAAAGGTCGCGGAATGCGAATCTGAGCTTGGAAGTCTTGACGGCTAATGCGTAAATCTTCCAGTACCCTATTGACAATAAGGTTGATATCTGTAGGTACAAAATGTAGCTCTGCTTGCCCCAGTCGCGAGAACTTGAGTAAGACATCAATCAAAGACTCCATCCGACGGGTAAGACGAATTAAAGTTTGCAAGCGAGATTTACCTACGTCATCTAACACCGACTCATAACCTCTTAACAACAGCGTCGAGAAATTATGAATGCCTCGCAAAGGTTCCTTGAGATCGTGAGAAGCGGCATAGGCGAAGGAATCTAGCTCCTGGTTGCTACGCTCTAATTCTTGATTGATTTGGGCTAATTCATCTGCTTTATTGAGGACAATACCGACGATCGCATTCCTGAGATCCAACGCTTGCTCTAACTCACACGCTTTCCAAGGCAGTGATGTGAATTGAACTGTTTCCTGCCATTGTTCAAATGATTTGCGGGGAGATAGTGTTATAGTGCCATCTGCTTTGACAGTGGTAGAACCATTTGGATTACCTGCCCAGTTTACTGTTTGCAAAACTTCTGGACGGAACCAGAGAATATAACATCGGCGAACCTTGGAAATTTGCAGCAGCAGCAAGCCACTAGCGACATCTTTAAATGCCAGAGTTTCTGGGTAAAGTTTTGGCAGCAAATTAGTATGAAATAGGGGATTGCTGACTTGGGTATCAGCCCAATCAATTAAGTCGCGAACCTGCTCAACTGTTGGTGTCAACCCCACCAGTGTGATTTCATCTTCCAAACAAACGGCTGCTCCTTGAGCATTTACCAAATCCAGCAGGCGAGGCGCAGGATTAACAAGTGCTTGTTTGAGGTTATCAGCTTGGGATATTGATTCTATAAAATCTGATTGCAAAGATCTAAGTTTGACTATGTAGTCTAGTTCTTCACGATCAACTTTATTGGTTAGTTCCGAAACTACGAACTGCGCTAATAACTCGCAGGCTTCGCGAATTTCGTAAGGGACAAATTTTGGTGTCTGATGATGGCAGGAAATTAATCCCCACAGGGTTTGACCTTTGACTAGGGAAATGACCATAATGGCCGCTACACCAATATTTTGGTGGTATTCAACACAGCAAGGATCAACACTCCGCAGCACTGCCAAGCTGAAATCTAGTGGTTGTTGAGTCACGAGGTTTTTTGGCGGAACCAACTCTATTGCTTGCGCACTCAAATCAGGGATAAATCTCGACATACCGCGTTTGTAAGCTTCTCTGACTGGCTCTGGTATATCTGTGGCGGGATAGTGCAAATCCAGATAAGACGGTAGATGATCCTGCTTTGCCTCTGCGATTACTTTCCCTGCTCCTTGGAAGTCAAATTGATACACCATAACTCGATCAAACCCAGTTAGATTCCGAACCTCTTGAGTCACTAACTGTAAAAATTCGCTAGTACTGGATACTTGTTGCAGTTGAGCAATCGCTCCTTTGAGGAGCGCAGAAATACTAAAGAAATTTTCTTGTGTCTGTGGAACTACTGGCTCAAGTTCTAGAACAATAACATTTGTTGTTCGATGCAGCAGAACGTTAAAGGAGCGATCGCCCTTTGGGGTGCGAATTAATATTTTGCTCGGATTAATACCACTAAAATCTTTCGACAAGCACTTGTTAATTGCTTGAATTTGTGAATCCTCTAGCAATGTATCGAGGGTTTGTCCAAGCAAATTCTGATGGGGAATTCCTAGATGAGCCTGAGTATTAACACTTACTTGCAGAATCTTTAGCTCAGGATGCGACAACACTAAAAGAATTCCATGAGGCTGAATTGAACGAGAAAAATAAATTAATTTGCGATCGTGACTCATCTAATTCCCTGTGTAATCACTAATACCCATTACCTGATACCGAGTAACCCAGTACCGGGAGCAGCGTTCCTTCCCCACCAATCACGGTAGAGGAATGGGGTAAATCGTCGCCGCTACTTGTTGCTCAAAAAATATTTCGATTAGTTACAATCACTGCAAGAATCTAAATAAAATATTAAATTATTCCAAAGGAAGACAGGATTTAAAAAAATGGCAATTAACAAAATCTAAAGAAAATATTAAAATTTTCCATAAATATACAGGAATGAAACGATGCATATCAACACTTCGATGCTGCGATTGACTTGGTCTGTAATTGAAGATACCCCAAGTAGCGAACTGCTTGCTCTGACAGATACTGGGTTAATCAAGCTGATCCTGCAACAAATTGCCAGCAAGATTCTGTTGAATGGAGAAGAAGTCTGTGCATTGTACACTTACATTGCCTCTAGAACGTCGCTGATTCGGGATATTGCGGAATCTCGTGTCTTAGCAACCAGTCTTATGTAAGGAAGCGAACGCAAACTAGCCCTCTTGACAACACCTTTATAGCTAGTAAAAAGGCAGGAATTTTGGATGAGCGCCGATCCCTTTCCACAAACTAGTAGTTGTTACCTCAACTCAGTCACCTGTTGGCATCACAGTGAATTGGAATTATCGTTATTAAGCAGAATTGACAATGCAATAGAAGTATCTGTAATGCCAGCCCATCTCGATGCAGAGATTGCGCCTTTGGCAATGGATACAATTGATTTACAAATTTGGATTCCCTCTATCGTCCGGTTGTTTAAAGAACGCATTTGCAGTCAACAAAAACAATTGTATATAGTAACAAGTGCCGAGCTTCCATTATTAACAACCAATATTTCTGACTTGGAGCGGATTTTAGTTGAATTACTAACCAATGCTTGCAATTACACACCTATTGGTAAAGCGATCATTGTCTGTGCATATACCACAGCCAACACTACACAACTGAGTGTTAGTAATTCAAGTGTTGAGAGAGATGGAACTGGATTAGGATTGGCGATTGTGCAAAAATTAGCGCAGCGCTTAGGAGCCTCAATTTTTGTTGAGAGTGCGAATGAGCAAATCACGTTCACCCTACAGTTTCCGCACAAGCTGACGGCAAAAAGAGGTACCAATTCCAGAAATAGCGATGGCGAGCGTATTCGTTTTCTTACGTGTTAATTCGTTGAAATATTCCCCAGCCCTTATGGGTGGGGATTCAACAACTAGTTTGAGCAGGTATAGCTTTGATGGAAATATATTACCGATAATCCTGTCGCTGAATTTGACGCAAACGAGCCGCATCCCGCATACCATATTCAGGACGACAAAAACGATTTAATTGCGCTTCAAAGAATTCTCGATTGGCTTGTAAATGCTTAGGATTTTGATCATCTAAAGGATATAAAAGTGCTGTTCGCAAAGCTTGAATTACCGCAGAAGTGACATTGTACATCGAACGTTGGAAGCTGATTCCCAACTGAATCAACATATCTTCTTCACCCCGGCAATGTTTTTTGTAATACTCAACCAAATAAGCAGGCAAGAAATGTAACATATCTTGCATTAATAATGTTGGTGGAATACCTGCTGTACCAACAGGAAATACGTCGGCATAGAGAATTCCATAGTGGAAATCTTCTTGCTTGTCAGGAACTTGCCCGACTTGAGCATTGTAAGATTTTGTACCACGGAAAGGGGCGGTACGATAAAACACAGCTTCTACATATGGTAGTGCTGCCTCGTAAAGCCAGGTGAAGCCTTTAGATTTGGGGACAATTTCGTAGCATTCACCTCGAATATAAACATGATGGTAAATAGGGCGCCCGGCGATCGCAAAAATTCCATTCACCAAAAAATTCATGGCATCGGGTACACCTTTAAACCCGCCTTCGTCGTAAATGTCTGACATTTCAAAGAAAACGGGAGCCATTACTTCCCAGAATAAGCCGAGATTGGCATAGTAAGACATCTGACGGCACTGTTCCAAAAACATATCAGGAAACAGTTTGTAAAGTCCCAACATCACGGGATTGCCTTGAAAGTATGCCTTAATTGCCCTATTGGCATTAGCTTTGTACTCTTCGCTATCCAGATAAGCATCAAACTGGTTTACTGGCGCATACATATGACGATGCCAGAGCATAGCCCGCATACAAGCTTCAGCAAATTCCATATTGATGCGATCGTGGAACAAATGATGCAATAACTTTGGCATTTTAAAAGTTTCACCTTTTTCCATAAATGCCAAAAGTTCGGGATGGGCAGTTGCTTCACCACGCCAAATTCGTAAATCGGCATCATCACCAGCATAGTGATTGTGGCGCTCTAAATACTCTTTGGGCAAGAAGTACTTAAAAAATGCTAACGGGTTTAAAAATACACGTTCGGCAATATAAAGCAAGTCACGCCAATAAAAATCCATCGGCACTGCATAAGCTTTATAAATACCGATAATTTGCATCAGGTTTTCTGGCGTATCTGGTAACATCGAACCGCCAGCTTCCAGACGATGAATTATTTCTGCAAATTCATGTGTAGAAGGCGGTAATTTAGTTACAGGTTTATCTGGAGTTTGTACCATTTAAATTTCCTCTTAGTTGAAAATAAGGCAGCTATGCTGGAGGCAGGAGGCAGAAGGAATAAATAGGTAATAATGTATGGGAAAGAGAAGGAGTGGGGGAGTGCGGAACAAGGAGATAAGCAGAGTATATAGACAACTCACTACTAACTACTAACCATTAACTAATTTCTGTCACTTCATTTCGCAACTTTAAAGCATGAAAAATACTCAAAACATCATGCGTCCATATTGGTAATATGAGCGTTATGGCTATTTCTTCTAAAGTGTGAATAACACCAACAATACAACTAAGCCATAAGGTAATCCCTGCATAATCGAATCCGAAAAGAGCAATAATGGTAACAAAAAGAGTGATTCCCCAAAACTTTGCCGAGTAAGTGTGATAGCTAGCAGGTTTACCATATTTCACCAGATTTACTATCCACCAAACCAACTGGGCAAAAATAACTATTAGTAAGGGCAGACGATAAGCAATGACAATATCTCGATATACTAACCATGTGCTAGCAGCTATACAAAGATAAAGGTAAACGTCAGCCCAACTATCAGCTTGCCGGAGTTGGGCAGTACTAACATTCAACCGTCTGGCAATTACTCCATCCAAGATATCCGAGAGGAAGGCAGTCACAAAGGCGACAATGAACCAAACGCTTGTTTTGCCATCAAGGGTATCCCAAACAAGCAAGGGAGCAATAAAAAAGCGAAGAATTACCAATCCACTCGGAATTAATGTCAAATTCATCTTTTCTACTGTATAGCTAAGTAATTCTCTATACATTAGCTGATGAGTTATTGGTCATTTGTTAGTGGGTAGTAGTTTTGTTGATAATTTTACCGTTCAAACTGATAATTTATCTTCTAAACCCACCCGTACAGTAGTTAGTGGTTATTTTCCTACTCATCTGCTCATTCCTTAAGGGCTAGTTGAGGAGTCACTGTTTTTTCTAAAGCAGGTATTGTTGCAACAACAGCAGTTGTTGTTGGTTCAATCCAACGCACTAACCAAGTAGGTTGTACTCCCAAGAACAAGATTAAGGCTGCCAAAATTAGAGCTGGCATTTTTTCATACCACTGAACTTTAGGATAGTAGGCAAGGTTGTTGTCGAGTTTGCCGAAACAGGTGCGGTTGAGGAGGATCACAAAATAAACGGCTGTTAAGCCAGAAGCTACTACGCACATTAATGTGGGGATAGGAAAGACAGAGAAAGTGCCTTGAAAGACGATAAATTCAGCAATAAATCCTGTCATTCCAGGAATACCTGCACTAGCCATTCCGCCTAAGACAAGTAAGGCGCTGATGAAGGGTAAACCTCGGATCGGACTCATCAAGCCATTGAGTTTATCTAGTTCGCGAGTTCCCACCTTGGCTTCTACAACTCCTACCAAATGGAAGAGGATCGCGAGGATAATACCGTGGCTAACCATTTGGGCAACTGCACCTACAAGTGCTAAGGAAGTGCTGGCAGCAGCAGCTAGGAGTATGTAACCCATGTGTCCGATGGAACTGTATGCCACCATGCGCTTGATGTCTTTTTGAGCGATCGCGACAACAGCTCCATAGATAGCACTTACTGCTCCCCAAATTGCTAAAGATGGGGCGAGAATACTCCAAGCTTGGGGAAACAACATCATGCCAAACCGCAAAATACCGTAAGTTCCTAGTTTTGCCAATACACCACCAAGAAGAATGGCGATCGGGGCGGAAGCTTCAACATAAGCGTCTGGTAACCAGGTATGCAAAGGAATTAGGGGAATCTTAATACCAAAACCTAGTAATATTCCCAAAAGTAAAGTTATTTGCAGTACCGTTGATAAAGCCTGGGTAGAGAGGGAATCGTAATTAAAGTTGGGAGAGCCAGTTAGCCAAACTATGCCTAAGAAAGTAGCTAGAATTAAAGCTCCGGAAACAGCAGTATAAATGAGGAATTTAATCCCGGCGTAGGCTCGTCTTTGCCCTCCCCAAATCGAAATTAGCAGATAAAAGGGTATTAATTCAAGTTCGTAAAACAGGAAAAATAGTAACAAATTTTCTGCTAGAAATGCTCCTGCGACTCCACCACTCACTAATAAAATGAGGGAATAAAAAAGCCGAGGACGTTCTGTTTGCTGACTACTGCTGTAAATAGCAATCCAGGTAAGCAAGCTATTTAAAATCAGCATTAATATGGAAATTCCATCAACTCCAAGTTGATAACTTAAGCCAAGAGTTTCGTTCCAGGGTAGATACTCTTGTAATTGCATCCCTGGATTATTGATATCAAATTTGAAGAGAATGAAAAGATTCCACAGAAGAGCTATCCCAGCTAGAGTTAATGCTCCTAAACGGATGCGATTAGCAGGAATATTGCTAGGTAAAAATGCTATCAAAGCAGCAGTAATTATTGGGAGCCAAATCAAAACACTGAGCATGATTAAGTGGGAATTTTAAAGTTTTTCTTACCCTAATTTTTGTTTCTTAAAGACTAACTAAGCACGAACCTAAAACATCAATTCCAAAAACTGATTTCCCCAGAACGGCCAAGTAACAAACATTCCCAAAACGCCAACTCCAAGCAGAACTGTAAAAGCATAAAATTGAGTTTGTCCGGAGGTTATGTACTTGAGACTTTCACCACCACCAATAGAAGCCAAACCAACTAAATTAACAATGCCATCGACAACAAAGCGGTCAACAATATCGGCTAATTTAGAAAGCAGGTCAACACTCAAAACTATGCTCATACGATAGAGTTTTGGAGTGTAAAAGTCGTAGGCAATCAAATCTTGCAAAGGCTGCCAAGGGAGGCGAATTGGCTTAGGAATAAGATTGCTGAGATAAACTACGCAACTAATGCTGCAACCAAAAATACTCGACCACATCAGTAGCAAAGCAACATCTTTATTTAGACTTGCCCAACTGGGTAGAAGTGATAAACTTTGCAACACCAAAGGCAGATGTAGAACAAAACCCAATAAAATCATCATGGGCAGAGCCATAGGCCAATGAACTTCTGGCGATCGCTGGCTCATTGGCTTGGGTTTACCACCAAAAATCAAACAGAATTCTCTTGTTAAACTAAAAGCTGTTAAAACGTTGACTGCAATTACCACTCCTACCAGCCAAGGTTGTATTTCCCACAGCCCTGAAGCTAATTCCAACAATGCCCAAAAGCTTCCTAAAGGTGGAAAACCAATTAATCCCAGGGTTCCAATTATATAGGCAAGCCCCGACATGGGACGGCGCGACCACAATCCACCCAATTGGGTAACATTTTGAGTAATACTGTTCCAGATAATTCCACCAGTACTCATTACCAACAATGCTGACGAGACGGCGTGGGTAAGTACCAACAATAATGCAGCTTCGTCTTGTTGCGTACCTACAGCAATAAACACCAAACCCATATAGGTGCTAACTGAATAGGATAAGCAACGTTTGATATCAATTTGAGCGATCGCAATAATCGAACCACCAAGTGCTGTTACTGCACCAATCGCTACCATCGCAGCAGAGGCGATCGGCGATAGATTCAAAACAGGTTGCAGTTTAATCAGTACCCAAGCACCGCTCGCTACTACCACAGAGTTCCGTAAAATGGTGCTGGGAACAGGCCCTTCCATTGCCTCATCTAGCCACAAATGTAGAGGGAATTGAGCGCATTTACCCATCGGCCCGGCAATGAGTGCCAAACCAACCAATGCCATGAGTGTAGGATCAACATTAGCAGTAGCCGCCCAATTAGCTAATTCGGTGTAATTCCAAGTTCCAGCTAAAGGCCAGATCGCCAGTACCCCCATCAGTAGAAATAAGTCACCTACACGCTTAGTTAGAAAAGCATCCCTAGCACCGGTAACTACCAGAGGCTGGCTAAACCATAGTCCGACTAACAGGTAAGTTCCTAAAGTCAGGATTTCCAGAATTACATAGCTAAAGAATAAGTTGTTGCAAAGGGCTAAAGCACAAAGTCCTGCTTCAAATAAACCCAGCAGAGAATAAAAGCGCGCCCAACCCCAATCCATTTCCATGTAGCCAATCGCGAAAATCTGTGCCAGCAAATTCAAGCCGGCAATAACCACCATTGCACCTACACTTACTGAAGAAATTTCTAAATCGATAGAGAGATTTAAACCAGCAACACTCAACCAAGGTATGGACACTTCATAAGGTGGCTGGCTCCACACGGCTGAAAATACCAATGTAGAATGCAGAAACGCGAAAAATGTCATGATTAAATTGACATAACCCGCAGGTCTTGGCCCAGTACGGCGAATAATTCCCGGCGACCAAGGCACAGCAAGCAATGCACCCATCAAAGCGTAACAAGGCACCAGCCAAACAGTTTCTAGTAAGAATTGAGCCATAGACTCATTTACCTCTAAATATGCAGAAAAACAAAGAGCGGTCGTGAAAACACAACCGTTGCTTCCAAGCAAAGTAAAGTATGAAAAAAATTTAATTTTTGTTTAATCTCTATTAAAGATAGATTAACCTTATATGTCCAAAAATGGAATTACCTAACCTAGATAATTAAACGATATTTGCTCTAATAAATTCTTATATTTTGATTATCAAATGATTACCATAGTTTTAACTCTATACATAATTTACTAATATAAATTTATACAGGATAATCTTGACATAGCTGCGATCGCCAACTTTTGTAGAAATAAAACGACGGATTAATCTTTAATAGTCGAAGGCAGAAGGCAGCACTTCGGCTACGCTCAGTAACCGGGCAGAAGGAATAAAGATTACCCTCGTTACCAGGTTGAACCTGGTAACCAAAACTAGAGCCTCTGGATCTTGCAAAAAGCTCAACGACAAGCCTTTAAATCTCAGCGATGAGTTTCTGAATTTCAATCATGAGTCTTTGAACTTCGATGATGAGTCTTTGAACTTCGATGATGAGTCTTTGAACTTCGATGATGAGTCTTTGAACTTCGATGATGAGTCTTTGAACTTCGTCGATGAGTCTTTGAACTTCGTCGATGAGTCTTTGAACTTCGTCGATGAGTCTTTGAACTTCGTCGATGAGTCTTTGAGCCTCGTCGATGAGTCTTTGAACCTCGGCAACAAGTCTTTGAACTTCAACAGTGAAAAATACTTAACTATTGCCAAATTGACAGAGTTGAGCGTGTAGTACAATTTCATCAACTCCCTGCAATTGGACATGGCTTTAGACTTCTCAGGTCAAAATCTCCGAGGACACTCCTTCAAAGGCAGGAAAGACCTTGCGGGTGCAAACTTAGCAGATGCTAGCTTTATTGGCACTGGTCTCAATGAGGCTAACTTGCAAGATGCCGATTTGTCAAGAGCAAAGCTCAAGCAAACCCAATTAGACGCAACTGATTTAACAGGTGCAACTCTCACCAAAAGACGACGGGGAAGCCCGTTCCTTTAAGGGGCGCTCAGAATCGTCGTCCGTCGTCTTGGGGCAAGGGGCATTCATGCATTGGCCAATGCCCAATTCCCAATTCACTTCGGCCCGCTTTCATCCCCCAGACTTCAGTCGGGGGATGAGCTTAACGGAGCCTATATTGAAGATTGGGGCATTACCAGAGAAACTAAATTAAATGGGGTGAGATGCGAATATGTCTTCATGCGCGTCCCCACAAAAGAAAACCCTGACCCCCCTCCGCAAACCTGATAATAAACAAGAGGTGTTTGCAGACGGGGATTTTGCTGACTTTATCCAGCCAATTTTTGACACACTCGACCTTTATCACAATCAAGGCGTCGATCCGCGTGCCATTGCCATTGCCTTTAAAAACCTGGCAGAAAATAATCCAGAAGCCGAGTTAGAAATCGTCGCAATGGAGAAACGTGGCAAAGATAAATTCTTGCTCAGAGCCAAAACTGCTGAAGGTAGCGATAAATCTCAACTTAGTGCCGAATACTTTGCTGACTATAATCAACTCAAAGCTTTGCAGCAGAGTCAGCAATTATTGCTAGTAGAAAAAGATAATTATATTAGTCAGTTAGTAACTACGATCCAAACAGCACTTCAGCAGCCGAAATTTAATATCCAAGGAGATACCAACGTGTCTGATATTAGTGGCATCAATATTCAAGGTAGTAGTGGTAGTTCTGTTGCTAACCTGGGAACTATCAGCGGTAATGTGAGTATTGCCCTCAATCAGTTGCCTGATGCAACCGATGCAGAAAAACCAGGAATTAAAGAATTATTGTCGCAGTTACAACAGGAAATTACACAGTCCTCATATTTGCCAGAAGAAAACAAAGCTGAGGCATTGGAGCAGGTGAAAGCTTTGGCAGAAGCGGGTAAAAATCCTCAAGAATCGACTCAGCAAAAGACTGCAAAAACAGCAATCACTATGTTGAAAGGGATATTTTCAGGCTTACCTGCTGTTGCCACATTAGTTGAAGCGGCTAATAAACTATTACCTGCGATTTCTAAGCTATTTGGTTTGGGGTGATATTGATTACTAGTGAACACTTATCGTTTAAGGTTGACGCGGGGACGCGGAGATAGGGAGACGTGGAGAGATTTTTATGACCTCCGTGGGTTTAAAATCCTTGATTTTGTGTTAGTCCGCGCAGGTGGACTACCCTTCGGGAAGCCGCTTACGCGTCTACGTTTGTTTAGCCCCAGACTTACAGTCTGAGGACGATTTGTCAAAACGGGATGTTTCTAATTTCTAAATTGTTTATTATGAGGTCGATATGGCTTTTAGCAGCTACAAAACTATAGGTGAAGTTCTCAAAGCTTTTCAAGTTATTTATACTGAAGCAAACTTTGTTGTCGAAATTCCATTTGATATCTCTAACTACTTTCGCGAAGACTTAGAAACAGTCATGCGTGAAGGAGTTGTTGATAACTCAGAGTTTGCAATCTGTGAAAATTTAATTTACCCAGTACTGAAAGAAGTTTGGAAGCGCTACAGCAGCAAATTTATTTTGTGGAGCCATCAGTCTCTCAATTACGATGAGAAATTATCCGGTTTTCCTGAATATATTCTGGCGAAAAGGTCACCTTTAGGAAAAGTTGTATTTGATAAACCTTACTTTATTTTAGTAGAAGCCAAACAAGATAACTTTGAAGCTGGTTGGGCGCAATGCCTAGCAGAAATGATTGCTGCTGCAAGACTTAATAACGAGCTGCAAATTACTATATATGGTATTGTTTCTAATGGCGATCGCTGGCAATTTGGTAAGCTGGAAGGAGAAAATTTTACTAGAAATACCACCTTTTATACGATTCAAGAGCTAGAAAAACTCTTTGCTGCTGTTAATTATGTCTTCCAACAGTGTGAATCGCAGTTCAATAATTTAGTAACAGCTTAATTTTGCATCAACTAATAGGATAGTACTGAGTCACTATTGATACTGGTTGCTCAACTTCACTGATGGGAGCAGGTTTCATTTCTCCCCGAAAGTCGAGGATTTGAACAAGTAGAAGGTAGGCGATCGCTAAAATAATTGATATAGCGCCTGTAATAATGGCAACAATTTTTGAGCGTTTCATCAGTATTTACTAACTTAGTTTTATATAGTTTATCGAAGTTAACAGTCAATAATATTCTCCGCCTGAGCGTGTTTGTTTGTCTACTCATTCCCAGAAATTTGCTATGACTTCAGAAAAATATTTATTCAAAAAATTAACCCAGCCACAGAAAATAGCTACTAGTACAATTCCAACACAAGGAAGTATGTTGATAATGACTCTGGCTAGAGTTTCTGGGCTGGGAATATTGGGAGATTAATTTAGCGAATTTGTACGTTAAGATTAACCAGTAATAGCTGTAGTTAAGAAGACAGTACCAATAGCAGCGATAGCCAAGCCAGCAAACCTTAACATTTTTATACCACTAAATTTGTTACTAACAGCAGAACCAATCAGCAAAGCACCAATTGCAACTACATACTGAATCACACTAAAACCTGCTAAGTAAGCAATCAAAGGTGTCATTTGAGCACCAACGATGGATTCGCCGTAAGCATAACCGTGGAATAAACCCGCGATCGCACCTAATCCTGCTAGTACTAGCCAGTTGGGTTTGCGAGACACCAATAGCATTACTCCAAAAGCAACTACAGAACAAGCAATGATGATTTCAGGAAATGGTAAATTATAGTTAAGAACATGAATACCTGTTCCTGCCATTGCAGTTAATACAAAAGCTGCGGGAATTAAAAAACTATTCTGCTGACCGATGCTAAGTAAACCTATAGCTACAACAAAAGCAAAATGGTCTAGTCCAATAACTGGGTGTGCTAAACCAGATATGAATCCTTCAAAGAAGTTAGACGGAATTTTACCACTTAAGGCGTGATGGGCTAAAACTGGATCAGTAGAACTTAATAGCCCTAAGCAAACTACAGACGCTATTATTATATACAGTCTTCCTGACGAAAATACTGAAGATTTAGTTTTCTTTGCAGTATAAAGCTGGATATTAGACATTTGATACCTCCCTGTTTAGGGTGATTAGCACATTGGTAAACATTTTGGTTACAAAAGTACAAAGTCAAAATTTTACCAATGTAACTTTCAGACGTTATCGCATATTATGCAATCCTACTGATGTGATGGCGACAAATTTATATTTATTCAATGATTTATACAAGCCTTTGTCAAACAAATGACTCATTCCGAAAAGAGCCTCATACTATTTCACGAAAAGACTGATATGGATGTACTCCACCGCCTACGGCACCTCCCCTTAGTAAGGGGAGGTTGGGAGGGGTTGAAGATGAATCACTCAAAAAGTGAAATGGTATCAGCCCTCTTTTATCACTTTCGGCAGAGAATAACCTAGAATCCTTACAGCATATGACTTTTACAAAAATATTGATTTCAGGCATTCTATTCAGAAAATAAACGCTCAAATGCTCCCTCTATCTACAGCTGAAAACTTGGCTCTTATTTTCTTTCCCCGTAGTTACAAAAGAGGGATCAGTCTTCCTGATTTGGTTTTTGCTGTAAGTTTATACTCCTCTAGAGTAAAAAGGTCTATTTAGGCGGCAGGAACGCGATACTTGTTAATAGTGTTGTGTGTATTCTTGGTTAATCTCTATGTCTTTGACTGAAGAAATTCTTTCTCAGCTACCGGGCGATGTTTTAGGAGGTTTGCGTCGCGCAGATAAAGTTTTATCATCCATCAAGTCAGGAACTGCACCAGTGCCGATGGTAGTCAAAGAAAGTCAGCAAAATTTAGGTGCTGTAGATTGGGATGTTTTAGTGTGCGGCGGTACTTTGGGGATTTTCATTGGTTGCGCCTTAGCTTTGCAGGGAGTGCGAGTAGGATTAATTGAGCGGGGAATTTTGCGGGGGAGAGAGCAAGAATGGAACATTTCTCGCCATGAATTACAAGTTTTTTTGCAGTTAGGTTTGTTAACAGATACAGAATTAGAAAAAGCGATCGCCACAGAATACAATCCCGCCAGAGTGGGCTTTCACAATGGCGTAGAAGTTTGGGTGCAAGATGTATTGAATATTGGTGTAGATCCAGTGTATTTACTGGAAACTTTAAAACAAAGATTTCTTGCTGCTGGTGGCAAGTTATTTGAAAACACGCCTTTTGATGAGGTGGTAGTTCACCCAGACGGAGTAATTGTAAATAATCAATACAAAGCTAGGCTATTAATTGATGCGATGGGGCATCTTTCGGCGATCGCTCAACAAGCACGGCAAGGACAAAAACCAGATGCCATATGCTTGGTTGTAGGAAGTTGCGCTCAAGGTTTTCCTGACAACAGCACGGGTGATTTATTGTTGTCGTTTACACCTATCCAAAACCAATGCCAATACTTCTGGGAAGCTTTTCCTGCTAGAGATGGCAGAACTACGTATATGTTTACCTACATGGATGCAGATCCACAACGGCAGGGTTTAGAAGCTTTGTTTGAGGATTATCTGCGTTTAATGCCGAAGTATCAAGGTGTAGAATTAAACCAGCTAACATTTCAAAGAGCGCTATTTGGCTTCTTTCCTTCTTATCGCCAAAGCCCACTGCAAACCCCTTGGAGCCGCATTTTAGCAGTAGGAGATAGCAGTGGTAGTCAATCACCTTTGAGTTTTGGCGGTTTTGGTGCAATGATACGTCACTTGCAGCGTTTAACTCAAGGCATTTATGAAGCACTGCAAACCAATCAATTATCTGCTACGGCGCTAGGATTACTACAACCATACCAACCGAATTTAAGTGTTACTTGGTTATTTCAAAAGGCAATGAGTGTTGGTGTGGATCAAAAAATTGCTCCCGATCAAATTAATCAATTGCTATCAGCAGTGTTTGCAGAAATGCAAAGCTTGGGCGAACCCGTATTAAAACCATTTTTACAAGATGTAGTAAATTTTTCGGGACTAACGCAAACATTATTAAAGACGAATTTTGCACATCCGGAAATAGTTGTCAGAATTATTCCACAAGTAGGTTTAGCAGCTTTGCTAGATTGGATGATTCATTACGGAAATTTAGGGATTTATTCTCTGTTGTTTCGATTGAGCAAAAAGTTAGAACCTTGGGAAAAGAATTTACCCAGCACTACTAAATACTATTGGCATCGCTGGGTTGATGCATGGAAGTTTGGTTCTGGAGGTGATTATTAGTATGATGCTAATGAATAGGTAAAATCGTGCCACTGATATTATGTCCGGTTAATCAAACTGAATAAAAATGTTTGCTCGTAGTGTGAGGTCTTTAGTCCTCAAGACAGGACTGAAATCCTTACTGAAAACTGTTTATTATGGGTGATTTAGTGAACATCATATGAAAGGTGGATTTTCTAGTTGTTCTTCAGATTAACGGTGGTAGAATTTATAGATTAATAGGGTGTGTTTGTTTATGATAATTAAGGGCTGTTAACAAGGTATTTTTCCAGGTCATCAAGAATAGCATTAATCGCAAAAATATCTGAACTATGCCAATGTCCGCCGACAAAATAAACTT